>JBEEIS010000085.1:0-10943 GCA_041169755.1 Pseudomonadota bacterium
TGCGCCCCGTGTGCGTGGCCGTGCGCTACTTCCTCGGCGCTGGCCGCCCGCACTTCGGAGACCGTGATGGACAGCTTCAGCGTGCGGCCCGCCAGCGGGTGGTTGCCGTCCAGGAGCACGTTGTCGCCCTTGATCTTCATCACCGTGAAGGGGTGCGGCTCCCCCTGCGGTCCGGGCAGTTCGAGTTGCCCGCCCACCTTCACGCCCGGGGGGAAGTCGCGCTTGGCGATCGTGCGTAGCAGGTTGGGGTCGGGTTCGCCAAAGGCATCGGCCGGTACCAGCACGAGGGACAGCTGCTCGCCCACGGCCTTGCCCTCCAGGGCCTCTTCGATCTTGGGCAAGGTGTTGCCATGCCCGCCGTGCAGGTAGGACATCGGCTGCTTGCCGTCCTGAATCAGCTGGCCCTTGTCGTCGGCGATGCGACAACGCATCGTCACCACGGTGTCTTTTTCAATCTTCATGTGCGCGATTGTGCCCGCGCCGGGCTACAGTCTCGGCTCCATGAGCGAGACCACGACCCCGAACGCCCCGGTTGCCGAAGCGGCCCCGACTTCCGCCCCTGTGTCATCGCGCACGCGCCAGGCCGAAGGCGCCGGCGCCTCCGCGGCCAAGCCCCGGTCCCAGGATAGGCCGGGCGCGCGCGCGCCGCGCCCGGTGCACCCCCTGCTCCAGCGCCTCTGGGAGCTGCACCCGCGCCTGTTCGGTGCGCGTTTTCGCCCCCTCAAGCTCGGCATCTTCGAAGACCTGATGGCGCGCCACCCGGGCGCCTTCCAGAAAGAAGATCTCAAGCAGGCGCTGGGCCAGCATGTGCGCTCCACCCGCTACCTCGAGGCAGTGGCCAGCGGCGACTTGCGCCACGACCTGGACGGCCAGCCCGTCGAGCCGGTCGCGCCCGAGCATGTGCAGCACGCCATCCTCGAGGTGTTCCGTCGCCGCCAGGGTCGCAACGCCGAGGCCGCGCGCACCTGGGCCCGGGCCCGCCTGGTGCAGGCCATCGACGCCAGCGGCCTGGACCGCGACGCCTACCTCGAGCGCGTGCGCACGCAGGACGCCACCGCCCTGGCCCTGGTCGACGAGGCCTGCGCCGAGCTCGCAGGCCAGGCCGCCCGGCGTGAGGCGCTGGTGCGCGCCTACCGGGGCAGCGGACAGTCGCTCGAGGCCTTCGCCGAGATGTACGGCCTGGACGTGGCGCTGGTGCGCGACGCCCTGGCCCGCGCCGGCACGGCTTGAACGCCTACAGGCCTGCGGCGCGCGCAGGCCTAGAACGGCGCCTCTGAACTTTTCCGGAGGCGAGCCGAGATGAACCGCCTGATCGAACGCATCGCGCCCACCGCCACGCTGGTGGTGCGCCGCGACCACGCGCAGTTACTGGACACCTTCCACCGTTACCAAGCCAGCGCCTCGCCCCCGGTGCGCCTGGCGCTGGTGCACGCGGTCTGCCTGGCACTGGAGGTGCATACCCGCATCGAGGAGGAACTGCTGTATCCCGCAGTGCGTGCGGCAGGCGACAGCGATTTCCTGCACCGCGCGGTGCCCGAGCACGAGGAGATGCGGCGCCTGATCGCCCAGTTGCGGCGGATGCAGCCGTCCGATCCTGATTACGACGCGATCTTCCTGGCCTTGATGCGGGATGTGATGCACCACATCGCCGACGAGGAAACCGACTTCCTTCCCCTGGCCGAGCGGGTGTTGCGCGGGCGACTGGGCGAGCTGGGCGCGCAGATGATGCGACGCCGCCTGGCGCTCATGGCGCCGCGCGTGCCCAACCTGGCGTTCAACCGCGTGCGCGCGGCGCCAGGGCGTTCGCTGCTGTGGGTGGCGGGCCTGGCGCTGGGTGCGGCGATGCTGGGGCGCTACCGCGCAGGGGCGCGCCAACCCTGATGGCCCGCAAGTCAAAACCATCGGCCCCGGAGAAGGCGCAGGCGTCAACGGCGGGTCGCCCGTCGGCCGCAGGCGGGTCAAAGCCCCCCCGGCGCCCGAGCCGGCCCTCCCGGCCTGCGCCACCCGATCCGGGTGCGCAGCCGCCCGCGAGCGACCGGTCCCATGTCCAGTACCCTGACCCCGAGCCCCCACCCGATCGGGTGTGGGAGGATCGCGCGGGCTGAAGCCCTCCGGACCGACCTCAGAGCACCAGAAGATGCTCGGTACGGGCGTGTCGTACCGAGCTCAAGGGGATGCGTTGATCGAAGGTGACCAGACGTGCGGCCCGACGCACCGCGAGCGACAGCAGGTAGAGGTCGGTCAGTTGGCGCGCGCTATGGATATGCCGGTGCTCGAAGACGCCGTCGTCCAGCACGCTGGCGTCGTCGGGCCAGAAGGTGTGTTGCGGCGCCTGCGTGGACCGCTGCAGCATGGCCACTAGCACCGCGATCGGTTGTGCGTTCGGGTAGCCAGGCTGGCTCATGACCCGCAGGCAACCGTTTTGCGTGATCGGACAGGTGGCCCACCCGAACTCCGCGTGTTGTGTGAACCACTGCGCGGCCTGGCGATGGTGGACGTGGTCCTGATCGTGAAGGGCGATCAGCACATTGACGTCGAGCAGCGCCCGCATCAGACGCCTTCTTCGTCGCGCAGGCGGTCGATCAGTTCATTGCTCACGACCCCGCCCCTGGGCGGCAAGGGATGGATGCCATACCGCGCCAGGGGCTCTGCGGCTCGGTGGATGGCCGATCCGGCTGACGAGGTGGCGCCTTGGGCGAAGGCCTGCCTGGCGAGGTCGCTGATGACTTCGCCCAGCGACTTTTTCTCGCGCCGGGCGAGGTCGCGCGCGGCAAACAGGACGTCGTCGGCGATGTCGAGGGTGGTCCGCATGGGTTGCTCCGGGTGATGCGTGATGCTAACGCATCACGCATCACCCATCCACCCGAAAGTGTTAGTTCACGGCGAAAGCCGGCTTCAGCCCCCGCTCTCCAGGTGCTTGCCCACAATCCCCGCCAACTCGAACATCGTCACCTGCGGTTTGCCGAACACGGCGCGTAGCTTGTCGTCGGCATTGATCGCACGCTTGTTGGTGGCGTCTTGCAGTCCGTGGGCCTTGATGTAGTCCCACAGCTTCTTGATCACCTCGGTGCGAGCCACGGGCTCTTGTCCGATCACGGCGGCGAGTGCGGCGCTGGGTTTCAGGCCAGCCGAGACCTTGCGCGGCGCCTTGGGCTTGGCGGCTTTCTTTGCGGCGGGGGCCTTGCTGGCGGCCTTCTTGGCCGGGGCCGTCTTCTTGGCCGCGACCTTGCCGAACGGCGTGCGCGTGGGCGCGCCGGCCGCAGCCGTCTTGCGCGGCGGGTACTTGCTGGCGCGCGGCTCGAACTCGAAGTTCACCTTGCCCGCTTCGGCGTCCCAGGCCAGGAAGGCCTTGAACGCGCGGCGCGTGCGCATGGACACGAACTTGTCCAGGAGGTCGGTCTTGCCGGTGGCCAGGAGCTTTTGCATCTGCTCGCGCTCGATCGGCTGCTGCAGGATGATCTGGCCGCTCTTGAAGTCGCAGCTGGGCGTGGCCTGGGCGGGCGTGGGCACGCTCTTTTCGCACACGTAGTTCTTGCCGAACTCGAACACGCGCGCGGCGCACTTGGGGCAGGGCCCCAGCGGCTCCTGCGCGCCGAAGTCGACCAGCTCGCCGGTCTGCGCCGGGTCGGCTTCGTCGCCGAAATCGAACTCGAGCTTCCAGTTCTTGTCTTCGTCGCTGTATTTGAGCGCCATCTCGGCGACGAAAGGCCAGCCCGCCTTGGAGCGGAAACCTTCCAGCGGGCCGATCTTCTTGTCACGCAGGAACTGCTCCACTTCGGCCAGCTCGAAGGCGCGGCCCGCAGGAATCTTGGTGAAGGAAAAGCCGCAGGCATTGTCGCCCGCGCTCGATGTACCGGCACAGGTGTAGCGGCGGTAGTTTTCTTTCACGGTGCCGCCGCAGTTGGGGCAGGGCGTGGACAGCGTGGCGTAGTCGCCCGGTACCGTGTCGCGGTCGTACTCCTTGGCCTTCTTGACGATGCGCTGCGTCATCTCGGCGATCTGCTGCATGAAGGCGTCGCGCGAGAGCTGACCCTTTTCCATCTGCGAGAGCTTGTGCTCCCATTCGCCCGTGAGTTCGGGGCGCGAGAGTTCCTCCACGCCCAGCCCGCGCAGCAGCGTCATCAGCTGGAAGGCCTTGGCCGTAGGAATGAGGTCGCGGCCTTCGCGCAGCATGTATTTCTCGGAGATCAGGCCTTCGATGATGGCGGCGCGGGTGGCTGGCGTGCCCAGGCCCTTCTCGTTCATGGCTTCGCGCAGCTCGTCTTCCTCGATCTCCTTGCCAGCGGTCTCCATCGCGCGCAGCAAGGTGGCTTCGTTGTAGCGGGCGGGCGGACGGGTTTTCAGGCCCTTGGCCTCGGCCTGTTCGGTGTTCACCGCTTCGCCGGGGCGCACCGGCACGAGGGTCTTGCCCGCGCCCTCTTCGCCCGGGGTGGCATCGACCGTGGCTTCCTTGCCGTAGATGGCCAGCCAACCCGGCTTGACCAGCACCTTGCCCTCGGACTTGAAGTGGTGGCCCGCCACCCGTGAGATGCGGGTGGTCACCAGGTGTTCGGCCGACGGGAAGAAGGCGGCAATGAAGCGGCGTACCACCAGGTCGTACAGCTTCTGTTCGGCCTCGGAAAGGCCGGTGGGGATCTTGCCGGTGGGGATGATGGCGAAGTGGTCGCTGACCTTGGCGTCGTCGAACACCTTCTTGGTCGGCTTCACATAGTCCTGGTCCAGCGCCTCGCGCGCGTGGGGCGCCAGGTGACCCATGCCGCTGTCGGCCAGCGAGGCCAGCGTGCCCTTGACCACCTTCACGTACTCGAGCGGCAGGTACTTGGAGTCGGTACGCGGGTAGGTCAGTGCCTGGTGGCGTTCGTACAGGGTCTGCGCCAGGGCCAGCGTGGTCTTGGCTGAAAAGCCGAAGCGGCCGTTGGCCTCGCGCTGCAGGGTGGTCAGGTCAAAGAGGCCCGGCGAGGCCTGGTGGCTCGGCTTGGCCTCCTCGCTGACTTCAGCGGGCTGGCCGCGCACCGCATCGGCGATGGTCTGGGCCTGCTGCTGCGACCAGACGCGGTCGGCCTTGCGCTCGGCGTCGGCCTCGTCCTTCTTCCATTGGGGGTCGAACCACTTGCCCGGGTAACTGCCGGCTTCCACTTGGAAGCTGGCGTGGATTTCCCAGTAGTCGCGGCTGATGAACTTGCGGATTTGCTCTTCGCGCTCGACCACCACGGCCAGCGTGGGCGTCTGCACCCGGCCCACGGTGGTGAGGAAAAAGCCGCCATCACGCGAGTTGAAAGCGGTGAAGGCGCGCGTGCCGTTGATGCCGACCAGCCAATCGGCCTCGGAGCGCGAGCGGGCGGCGTCGGCCAGACCGGCCAT
Organism: Pseudomonadota bacterium; assembly: GCA_041169755.1. Classification (GTDB taxonomy): domain Bacteria; phylum Pseudomonadota; class Gammaproteobacteria; order Burkholderiales; family Burkholderiaceae_C; genus Ramlibacter. Next base: position 5,362 of record JBEEIS010000085.1, read on the forward strand.
CTGCGCGTCCGAGCGCAGGTGCTCGAAGCCCTGGCGGATCGCGTCGGGCGTCATGGACTGCAGCCACAGGCGCTGCACCGGCTTGCCCAGAGACTTGCTGCCGCCGGCGTATTGCTCGATCAGGCGGAAGATCAGCTCGCCTTCGCGGCCCGCGTCGCAGGCGTTGATCAACTCGCTCACGTCCTTGCGCTTGGCCTGCTTGACCACGGCGTTGAGCCGGGTCTTGGTCTTGTCGACCGGTTTGAGGTCGAAGTGGGGCGGGATCACGGGCAGGTGGGTGAAGCTCCACTTGCCCCGCTTCACGTCGTATTGCTCGGGCGCCTGGATCTCGACCAGGTGACCGACGGCGCTGGTGACGATGTAGCGGTCGTTCTCGAAGTATTCGTCGTGCTTGTCGAACTTGCCCGCCACGGGCGTGAGCGCGCGCACGATGTCCTGCGCAACGGATGGTTTTTCGGCGATGACGAGGGTTTTGCTCATGTCTGTCGTTGGCTGAACCGGCTTGTCCGGCAAGTGGCGGTTCGGTTGTTCCTACAATCGGCTCTCTCGCGCGTGCGCGCACGCGCGCCTGTGCACACATTCAACTTAACAGAGTTTTCCAATGGCATCTAAACAGCGGGGGCGTTCGGCACCCGAGGCCGCAGCGCCCGCCCGATTCTCGGGGCGGAAAATCCAGGCGCGCAAGTCCGGCATCCACGGGCGCGGGGTGTTCGCCCTCGAGGACATCGCCGAGGGTGAAATCCTTATCGAATACGTGGGCGAGATCATCACCTGGAAGGAGGCGCTGCGCCGCCATCCCCACGACCCGAACGATCCCAACCACACCTTCTATTTCCACATCGACGATGGCCGTGTCATCGATGCCCTCTACGGCGGCAACTCCTCGCGCTGGATCAACCACTCTTGCAAGCCCAATTGCGAGGCCGACGAGGTCGATGGCCGCGTCTTCATCAAGGCGCTGCGCAACATCCGGGCCGGTGAGGAACTCAATTACGACTACGGCCTGGTGATCGACGAGCCCTACACCAAGAAGCTCAAGGCCGAATACCCCTGCTGGTGCGGCGCCAAGAACTGCCGCGGCACCCTCCTGACGCCCAAGCGGCGCTCCTGAGCGGGCGCAGACGGGTCCGGCATGGCGGCGGCGCCCCTGCGATGGCCGGCTGAAGACCTCTGGGAGGCGGTGGCCCCGCGCTTGCCGGGTTTCACCGTCGAGATCCTGTCCGAGATCGACTCCACCAACACCGAGTTGATGCGGCGGGCCCGGGCGGGCCAGGTCGACCCGGTGCTGCTGGTGGCCGAACGTCAGACCGCTGGCCGCGGCCGCCGGGGTCGGGGCTGGGTCAGCTCCCCGGGCGACTCTCTCACCTTCTCTCTGGGCCTGAGGCTGGCGCCCGCGGACTGGTCGGGTCTGTCATTGGCCGTGGGCGTGGCCGTGGCCGAGGCGCTGCACCCGGGCATCGGCCTCAAATGGCCCAACGACCTATGGATCGGCGGGCGCAAGCTGGCTGGCATCCTGGTCGAGACCGCCAGCGCGGTGGTGCCGGGCCGCACGGTCGATGCGGCGACCGCCAGCCCGCCGGCTCGCCATGCGGTCATCGGCATCGGCATCAACCTCCTGCCGCGCCCGCCCGTTGAGGGCGCGGACATCGCCCCGGCCTGTCTGCGCGAGCTGTGGCCCCAGGTTGACGCACCCGGCGCGCTGGCTCGCATCGTGCCGCCCCTGGTGGGCGCGCTGCAGGCCTTTGAGCAGCAAGGGTTCGCGCCCTTCGGGGCCGGGTTTGCCACGCGCGACGTGTTGCGGGGGCGTGACGTCACCCTCAGCGACGGCACCACCGGGCGAGCTGCCGGCGTCGATCGCAGCGGCGCCCTGCTGGTGCATACTGCGGCCGGTTTACAGCCTGTTTCGAGTTCTGAAGTGAGCGTGCGCCCCGCCTCCTGATGCTGCGAATCGCCGTCCTGGTTCTGTTGATTGCCAACGCCGCCTGGTTCGCCTGGGCGCAGGACCTGCTGCGCCCCTGGGGTCTGGGACCGTCTTCGCAGGCCGAACCTCAGCGCGTGGACCAGCAGGTCCTGCCGGCGTCGATCCGCCTGGTGCAGGGCGCGGAAGCCGCCCGCCTGGTTGAAACCGCCGCCCTGCTGCGTCCTCCCGAATGCCTGGCCACTGCGCCCCTGACCGATGCGGTGGCGACCGTCCTGCGCCAGCGCCTGGCCGGCTGGCCTCCCGGCAGCTGGCGCCTGGAGCCGGCGGTGGAGCCCGCGCGCTGGATCATCTATATGGGCAAGTATCCCGACGCAGAGATGGTCGAACGCAAGAAGGCCGAGTTGCGCCGTCGTGGTGTTTCCTTCGAGCCGGTGGCGAACCCCTCGTTGCAGCCGGGCTTGTCGCTGGGCGGCTTCACCACGCAGGCGGCGGCCAACGACCAGCTGGCGGTGCTGGCCACCCGCGATGTGCGTTCGGCTCGTGTGGTGCTCGAGCGCCCCGAGCTGCGCGGCCCGGCCCTGCGGCTGCCGCTGGTGGACGACCTGCTGCGTCCGCGCCTGGCGGAATTGCAGGCGGCGCTGGCCGGCCGGCCCTTGGCCCCTTGCCGCTAGGCGGCGGCTTCAGCGGCCCTCGATCCGAAAGCGCAGACTGATGCGCGTTCCCGGCATGGCGGCACCGGGCGTGACCGGCTCGATCTGGATCTCGCCCTGGTGCTGCTTCACGATCTCGTTGACGATCGGCAGGCCCAGGCCCGAGCCGTCCACCGGGGTGCCCAGGGCTCGGTAAAACGGCTGGAGCACCAGCTCGCGTTCAGCGGCCGGGATACCGGGCCCGGAATCCTCGACCTGCAGGACCAGGACCTGGCCGAACGGGTCAGCCACCACGCGGGCCGTGATGACTCCGGGCTGGGCCGCGCTGGAGGGTGTGTAGTTCAGGGCGTTGTCCAGGAGGTTGCTGATCGCTTCCTTCAGCAAGGTGCGATTGCCTTGAAAGGTCACGCCCGGCATGTCCGCCGTCGCGCCCTCGTAGCCCAGGTCGATGTACCTGTCCATCGCGCGTGGCAACAGGTCGCGCACGGCATCCATTGCGATCTCCACCAGGTTGCATGAATGCAGGGTCATGGCGCGCCCGCTGTCCTCCGCGCGTGCGAGCGCGAGCAGCTGGTTGACGGTGTGCGTGGCCCGCACGCTGGCCCGCCCGATCTGCTTGAGGGACTGCTTGAGGGCGTCGGCGTCGGTTTCCTCGCGCTGTGCGAGGTCGGCCTGCATGCGCAGGCCAGCCAGAGGGGTCTTGAGCTGGTGAGCGGCGTTGGCCAGGAAGCGCTTTTGCGTGGCCAGTGAATCCTTCAGGCGGGTCAGCAGGTCATTCACCGAGGACACCAGCGGCGCCACCTCCAGCGGCACCGCGCGGTCGTCCAGGGGTGACAGGTCGTCGGGTTTGCGCGCACGTATGCGCTCCTCCAGCTCCGACAGGGGCTTGATCCCGCGCACCAGCGCCAGCCACACCAGCAGCACGGCCAAGGGCAGGATCACGAACTGGGGCAGCATCACGCCCTTGATGATCTCGGTGGCCAGCACCGACCGCTTCTCGCGCGTTTCGGCCACCTGCACCAGCACCCGCACCGACTCGCCGGCCGGCATCGCCAGCTCCTTCCAGATCGCAGCCACGCGCACGTCCTGCCCCTGGACCTCGTCATCGCGCAGGGTCACGGCGCCTGCGGCTTGCGGCTCGCTCGGTGCGGGCAGGTCGCGCTCGCCGGTGAGCAGCTGCCCGGGCCACAGCGTCACCTGGTAAAAAATCTGGTCGGCATCGTCGGCACGCAGGATCTCGCGCGCAGGTTGCGGCAGGTTGAAATTGGGGCGGCCGCCTTGCACCGTCACCAGCTGCGCCAAGGCCTGCACGTTGTATTCGAGCGCACGGTCGAAGGGCTTGTCGGCGATGGCCTGAGCCACCAGCCAGGTCAGGGCCAGGCTCACCGGCCACAGCATCAGCAGCGGCGTGAGCATCCAGTCCAGGATTTCACCGAACAGCGAGCGCTGCTCGCGCTGGAAGATCCTCATGGCCGAAGGCCGGCGCAGGTTTGGAAGCAGGCGAGGCGGCGCATCCCGCGATCAGCCCGGAATCTTTTCGAGGCAGTAACCCAGGCCACGCACCGTGGCGATGCGGATCGGGCCCTTCTCGATCTTCTTGCGCAGGCGGTGGATATACACCTCGATCGCGTTGTTGCTCACCTCTTCGCCCCATTCGCACAGGCGTTCGACGAGTTGGTCCTTGCTCACGAGCCGGCCCGCGCGTTGCAGTAGCACCTCGAGCAGGCCCAGTTCGCGCGCGGAGAGTTCGACCATCTTGCCCTCGATGGTGGCGACGCGACCAGCCTGGTCATACACCAGCGGGCCGTGCTTGATCGTGCTGCTGGCCCCGCCCATGCCGCGTCGAGTGAGCGCACGCACGCGGGCCTCGAGCTCCTGCAGCGAGAAGGGCTTGGCCATGTAGTCGTCGGCGCCGTAGTCCAGGCCCTTGACGCGTTCTTCCACGCTGTCCGCGGCAGTGAGGATCAGGACCGGAATCGCCGAGCCGCGGCTGCGCAGCTTGCGCAGGACTTCCAGGCCGTGCATCTTGGGCAGGCCCAGGTCGAGGATCAGAAGATCGAATTCGGTATTCGCCAGAAGCGCAGCGTCCGCCTCGGTGCCGCTGGCGACATGGTCGACGGCAGCACCGGAGGCGCGAAGACTGCGCAAGAGACCGTCGGCCAGGACCTGGTCGTCTTCGGCGATGAGGATACGCATGGCAGTCTGTCTCCTTGTGTCGGGCCGGCGCAGTGGTCTGCGCTCGGTGCGTCTCTCTCCTGCACGAGATTCTAGGGCGGCGATCAGGCGGCGGGCCCGGCGTAGGCCTCCAGCCCCATGGCCACCACCGTGGCGATCTCGTCGCCCACCTCGGCGCGAAATTCCGCCTCGGCCTGGGCCACCGCATCGCGAAACGCCTGCAGCCAGGCCAGGCCCGTGGGCGTGAAGCGCACCTGCCGCGCGCGTGCGTCATGCGGGTCGGGTTCGCGCACCACCAGGCCCCAGGCCTCGCACTGTGTCACCAGGTCGCCCATGGCCTGCTTGGTCATGCCGGCGCGCGCGGCCAGGTCGGTCAGGCGCGAGCCCGCCAGCGCCAGGTGACGTGTGATGTGGACATGGGCGGCGCCCACCTGATCACGCGCCGCCAGGTGGGACAGCGCCAGTGGCACGTCGACGTTGTGCGCCATCAGGTACAGCACGCGCTCGTCGAAGCGGCGCATCGCGTGCCCCAGCAGGCGCCCCAGGTGGGTCTGGCGCCAGCGGTCGTCGGGAAGGGCTTCAGTCACCGCCAAATGATAAGGCAAACTGACCAAAAAATGGGTTTAGATCGAGCGGGAGGCGGTTAAAGTGCTGGTCATGCATCCAGCCTGTGATTAAAAACACTGGATGATCCTGCTGTAACTCATTGATCCACAAGGAGAAATTTCATGGACGCACAAGTCAAGGGCACCAAGATCGCCGCCGCCGATTCCGAGAAGTCCAAGGCCTTGCAGGCCGCGCTGGCCCAGATCGAGAAGCAGTTCGGCAAGGGCACC
>JBEEIS010000086.1:0-12654 GCA_041169755.1 Pseudomonadota bacterium
GGCCATGTCCAGATCGCAGGGGTCGTCGATGTAGGTGTGGCAGTTGCCGTCCAGGTGCTTGATGACGGGCACCTTGGCCTCTCGGCTGATGCGCTCGATCAGGCCCTTGCCGCCACGCGGACTGACCACGTCCACGAACTCGGGCATGGCGCTCAGGTGGCCCACCGCCTCGCGGTCGGTGGTGGGCACCAGTTGCACCGCCTCGGCGGGTAGGCCGGCGTCGCGCAGGGCCTGCTGCACCAGACGGGCCAGGGCCTTGTTGGACTCGATGGCCTCGGAGCCGCCGCGAAGGATGCAGGCATTGCCGCTCTTGATGGACAGGCTGGCCGCTTCGATGGTGACGTTGGGCCGGCTCTCGAAAATCATGCCGAACACGCCGATGGGCACGCGCATCTGGCCCACGCGGATGCCGCTGGGCTGCTGCTTCATGCCGGTGATGTCACCGATCACGTCGGGCATGGCGGCCAGTTGCTCGCAGCCCTGGGCCACGGTGTCGATCACCTGGGGCGTGAGGCGCAGTCGGTCGACCATGGGTGCGGCCAGGCCTGCGGCGGTGGCGCGCGCCAGGTCTTTCGCGTTGTCGGCGGCCAGGGGGTCGACGTTCTCGCGCAGCAGCGCGGCCAGGCGGCGCAGGGCGCGGGACTTGGTGGCGGCGTCGGCGCGGGCCATGGCGGCGCTGGCCTGGCGGGCCTGGCGGCCCAGGGTGTGCAGGGTGTCAGCGACGGTGCCGGCCCCGGCAGGCACGGCGGCATCTCGGGCGTTCATGCCGGAATTTTCGCACGCGGGGCGGCAGCGGCCGGGGGCGCGGCGCAGGCCAGGCACAGGGCCTGGGCCAGGCGGTGCAGAGCCTGCCAGCCCGAGGCGGGCCAATCAGGCGACTTCAGACCCTTGGCGAGGCCGTCCACCACATGGGCGTCATGCAGCAAGGCGTCCAGCACGGAGGCCGACAGGCGCGGCAGCACCCGCTCGAACAGGCGCTCCTTCTGGCCCCAGACCCGCTGCTCGCGCAGCGCCATCGGCAGGGGCCGGCCCGCGTCGAGCGCCTCGCGCACCCGCCGCAGGGCGCGGATGTCCTCGGACAGGGTGTAGTGCACCAGCACCTCGGCCACACCCTCGGCCTGCAGGCCATCGAGCATGCGCTGCACGCGGGCGGCCTGCCCGGCCAGCACCGCGTCCGAGAGCTTGAACACGTCGTACCGCGCCACATCGAGCACCGCGGCCTCGACCTGCTCGAAGCTCAGCTCGCCGGCGGGATAGAGCAACGCCAGCTTCTGCAGCTCCTGGTGGGCCGCCAGCAGGTTGCCCTCGACGCGGTCGGCGAAGAACTGCAGGGTGCGCTGGCCTGCCTCGCCGGCCGGAACCCGCTGGTCCTGGCGCGCCAGGCGGGCCGCGATCCACTGCGGCAGCTGGGCGCGCTCGACGGGATCGACCTTGATGGTGACGCCGAAACTGTCCAGGGCGCCAAACCACGCGCCCTGCGCCGTCATGCGGTCCAGCCGGGGCAGCATGACCAGCGTGAGCGTGCTGTTGTTGCCCTGGGCTTGCTCGGCCATCTGCTGCAGCGCGGCGCTGCCGTCCTTGCCGGGCTTGCCCGACGGAATGCGGATCTCGACGATCTGCTTGTCGGCAAAGAGACTGAGCGATCCGCCCGCGGCCAGCACCGGGCTCCAGTCGAAATGGGCGCCCGCGACGGTGTGCACGCTGCGCTCGGTGTACCCCTGCTGCCGCGCGGCGGCGCGGATGGCATCGGCCGCTTCCTGGATCAGCAGCGGCTCGTCGCCATGCAGGGTGTAGAGCGAGCGCAGGCCCTTCTGGAGGTGGGCCTGAAGCTGGGCGGGAGCCAACAGCATGGACGTCAGCCGACCTTGACCACGGCCAGGCGGCGCATCAGCTGTTGCACCAGGTCGGACTGCATGTCCCGGTACAGGAGGGCCTCTTCGTTTTCCTTGGCCAGGGCCTGCGATTCGTTGTAGCTGATGTCGCGTTGCTGCATCAGCTCGGTCTCCGGGATGATGTCCGTGCCGTCGGGGGTGATCAGACGCACCCGCAGCACGATGCGCAGCTGCAGCTCGCGCACCTGGCCACCCGCGCTGCGGCCGGCGATCACGCGCTGGCGTTGCTCGCCCTGGAGGTCGAGCACGACATCGGCCTTGTCGCGCGGCTGGCGCTCGTCCAGCACCTGCACGCCCGCGCTCTCCAACGCCAGCCGCAGTTCCTGGGCAACCGGGCCGGCACCGATCAGGGCCAGGGTGCGAAAGCGAAAGGTGTAGGACCCGCGCAAGCGAAAGCCGCAACCGGCCAGGACACCCAGTGAGGCCAGGGCCGCAAGGCGGGGCAGTAGATGGCGGCGGCGCATGGTGGACTCCACGTCAAATGACCACGTTGACCAGGCGTCCTGGCACCACGATCACCTTCTTGGCGGGCGCGCCCTCGGCGAACTTGGTGAAGGCCTCGCTGGCCAGGGCCAGCGCCTCGATCTGCTCGCGGCCGGCGCCGGCGGGCACGCGGACCGCGCCGCGCAGCTTGCCATTGACCTGCAGCACGAGTTCGATCTCGTCCTGCACCAGGGCGGCCTCGTCGGCGTACGGCCAGGGCGCGTCGATCAGGTCGCCGTGCAAGGCGGCATAACCCAGGGCCTGCCACAGGCCGTGCGTGAGGTGGGGCGTGGCCGGGTACAGCACCCGCAGCAGGATGCCCAGGCCCTCGGCCAGCGCCGCGTCGGCGCCCGGTTCGCCGGTGGCCTTGAAGTCCTCCAGCGCATTGAGCATCTTCATCGCGCCGGACACCACGGTGTTGTATTGCATGCGCACGTAGTCGTAATCGACCTGGCGCAGCACGGTGTGAATCTCCAGGCGCAGGGCCTTGACCGCCTTGCCGAAATCGCCAGCCTGGGCCACCGCCTTGCTGCGGGCAGCCACGGCCTCGGTGCCGCCCAGCTTGAGGCCGAAGTTCCAGACGCGACGCAGGAAGCGGTAGCTGCCTTCAAGTGCGGCGTCGTTCCACTCCAGGGTGGCCTCGGGCGGCGCGGTGAACATGGTGTACAGGCGCGCGGTGTCGGCGCCGTACTTCTCGATCAGGGCCTGCGGGTCGACGCCGTTGTTCTTGGACTTGGACATCGTGGTCCAGCCCTCGTAGGTCACGGGCAGGCCATCGGCCTTGGAGGTGGCGGAGATCACCTTGCTGTGTTCGTCACGCACGATGTCCAGGTCGTGCGCCCAGAAATACTGCTTGCCAGTGGTGGTGCGCGAGAAGGCCTCATTGAGCACCATGCCCTGCGTGAGCAGCTTGGTGAAGGGCTCGTCCACCTTCACGAGGCCCAGGTCTCGCATCACCTTGGTCCAGAAGCGCGCATAGAGCAGGTGCAGGATGGCGTGCTCGATACCGCCGATGTACTGGTCCATCGGCATCCAGTACTGCGTGCCCGCGCCGACCATGGCCTGGTCGTTGGTGGGGTCGCAATAGCGCATGAAGTACCAGGAGCTGTCCACGAAGGTGTCCATCGTGTCGGTCTCGCGGCGCGCCGGCTGGCCACACACCGGGCAGGTGCAGGCCAGGAAGTCTTCGCGCTTATTGAGCGGGTTGCCGCTGCCATCGGGCACGCAGTCCTGCGGCAGCACCACCGGCAGATCCTTCTCGGGCACCGGCACGGCGCCGTGCTCGGGGCAGTGAATGATCGGGATCGGCGTGCCCCAGTAACGCTGGCGGCTGATGCCCCAGTCACGCAGGCGCCAGGTGGTTTTTTTCTCGCCCAGGCCTTTTTGTTCCAGGGCGTGGGCCACCACATTGACCGCCTCGGCATGGCTGAAGCCGCTGTAGATGTCGGAGTTGATGGTGACGCCGCGGACCTTGTCGGCATACCAGTCCTGCCAGCGCTCGTAGTCGTACTCGAACTCCTCGCCGTCGATCTCGACGACCTGCAGGATCGGCAGGTCGTACTTGTGAGCGAAGGCGAAATCGCGCTCGTCGTGGCCGGGAACGCCCATGACCGCGCCATCGCCATACCCCATGAGGACGTAGTTGCCGACCCACACGTCCACCGGCTCGCCCGTGAGCGGGTGCGTGACCGTGAGACCGGTGGGCATGCCCTCCTTGTCCTTGAGCGCCAGTTCGGCCTCGGTGGTGCCGCCCTGCTTGCACGATTCGATGAAGGCGGCGAGCTTCGGATTGCCGGCGGCCGCATGCGTGGCCAGCGGATGCTCAGGGGCCACCGCGCAGAAGGTGACGCCCATGATGGTGTCGGCGCGGGTGGTGAAGACGTACATCTTCCCGTCGCCGATCAACTGCCCGTCGGTGCCGCGAATATCGTGAGTGAAGGCAAAACGCACCCCCTCGCTCTTGCCGATCCAGTTTTCCTGCATCAGCTTCACGCGCTCGGGCCAACCGGGCAACTGGTGCTGCACGTGATCGAGCAGCTCCTGGGCGTAGTCGGTGATCTTCAGGTAGTAGCCGGGGATCTCGCGCTTTTCCACGACCGCGCCGGTGCGCCAGCCCTTGCCGTCGATCACCTGCTCGTTGGCCAGCACGGTCTGGTCCACCGGATCCCAGTTCACGACCTGGGTCTTGCGGTAGGCGATGCCCTTTTCCAGCATCTTCAGGAACAGCCACTGGTTCCACTTGTAGTAGCTGGGGTCGCAGGTGGCGACCTCACGCGACCAGTCGATGGCCAGCCCCATCGCCTGCATCTGCTTTTTCATGTAGGCGATGTTGTCGTAGGTCCACTGCGCGGGCGGAACGCCGTTCTTCAACGCGGCGTTCTCGGCGGGCAGCCCGAAGGCGTCCCAGCCCATGGGCATCAGGACGTTGTAGCCGTTCATGCGCAGGTAGCGCGTGAGCATGTCGTTGATGGTGTAGTTGCGCACATGCCCCATATGCAGCTTGCCGCTGGGATAGGGCAGCATGGAACAGGCGTAGAACTTCTTTTTCCCTGCGTCCTCGATCACGCGATAGGCGTCGCGCGCGGTCCAGTGCGACTGCGCGTCTTGTTCGACGGCGAGATGGTTGTACTTGTCTTGCATGATGTGCCAAATTGTAGGGGGCACCCCATGCCCGCCGGGGCCGCTACGACACGCCGGCGCCCGGACTCAGGGCGCCTTCGGATCGGCGACGAAGCCGATGCGGGTCAGGCCCGCCTGCTGCGCGGCACCGATGGCCTCGACCACCCGTCCGTAGGGGACGCTGCGGTCGGCCCGCAGGTGGACCTCGGTCTCGGGATTGGCGCGGGCAGCAGCGGCCAGGCGCTGCGCCAGTTGCTCGGGAGTGATGGCCTGGTCGTTCAGGAACAGGCCGCCGCGCGGGTCCAGGCTCACGGACACCGCCGCGGCCGCGCCTGCGGGCTGGGCCGCCCGGCTGGCGGGCAGGTCCAGCCGGATGGCACTGGCCAGGAGCGGCGCAGTGACGATCAGGATCACCACCAGCACCAGCATCACATCGACCAGGGGCGTGACGTTGATGTCGGCGAAGGGGCGCGACGCGGTCGCCGGGCGGTCAAGGCGGCCGAACGCCATCTAGCCCCCGCGTTGACCCGCCGCGACTTGCACGTCGGCCATCAGATCGCGCAGGTCCTGCGCGAAACCCTCGAGGTCGGCCTCGAGGCGGCCGATGCGCCGGCCCAGGACGTTGTAGCCCAGGACGGCGGGTATGGCCACGGCCAGCCCTGCGGCGGTCATGACCAGGGCTTCTCCGACCGGGCCCGCCACCTGCTCGATACCGACCTGGCCCGAAGCCGCGATACCGGTGAGCGCGTGATAGATGCCCCAGACCGTGCCGAGGAGGCCGACAAAAGGCGCGGTGGCGCCGACGGTGGCCAGCAGCACCTGACCAAACTGCAGGCGGTCGGTGACCTGGTGCAGGGCATCGCGCAGATTGCGCGTGAGTTGCTGGGCGCGGTCACCCGCCGCAGCCAGCACGCCGGCGGGTGCGGGTCGGGTGGCGTCCAGCAGGGGCAGCACCAGGGCCTCGCGGTCCAGGGCGACCAGCAGGTCACGGGCGCTGTCCACGGAACCCGCCTGCCAGAAGGCCGCCGTGCCGCGCGCGATGTCGGCGGCGGCGCGCCGGAGCAACCAGGCCTTCCAGAGGATGACCACCCAGCTGCACACGGACATCAGCAGCAGCAGCAGGGCCACGCCCCGCGTGATCGCATCGCCCTGCTGCAGTAGCTCGGTCATGGGTGCGGCCTGGTGCGACGCGGTCAGGCCTGGCGCAGGCCCAGCACGTCGAACATGTCGTAAAGGCCGTTCTTCTTGCCGGCCAGGAAGCGCACCGCCCGCAGGCTGCCCTGCGCATAAGTGGCGCGGCTGGCGGACTTGTGGGTGATCTCGATGCGCTCGCCGGTGCCGGCGAACAGCACGGTGTGATCGCCCACGATGTCGCCGCCACGGATGGTGGAAAAACCGATGGTGGACGGGTCACGCTCGCCCGTGACGCCCTCGCGGGCGTAGACAGCACAGGTCTTGAGGTCACGGCCGATCGCCTCGGCGATGACCTCCCCCATCTTGAGGGCGGTGCCCGAGGGCGCGTCGACCTTGTGGCGGTGGTGGGCTTCGATGATCTCGATGTCGTAGCCGGTGGCCAGGGCCTGGGCGGCCATCTGCAGGAGCTTGAGGGTGACGTTCACGCCCACGGACATGTTGGGCGCCATGACGATGGCGATGTCTTGCGCGGCGTCGGCGATGGCCTGCTTTTGCGCGTCGGAGAAGCCGGTGGTGCCGATGATGAGATTGACACCGCGCGCACGGCAGGCCGCCAGGTGGGCCATCGTGCCCTCGGGGCGGGTGAAATCGATCAGGACCTGGGCGGGGGCCAGACCGGCCGCCAGGTCGGCGGTGACCGGCACGCCGCTGGCATGACCCAGGAAGGCGCAGGCGTCGTTGCCGATGGCGGGGCTGTTGGATACGTCGAGGGCACCAGCCAACTGGCAGTCATCGCTGGCGCGGATGGCCTCGATCAGCATGTGGCCCATGCGGCCGGAGGCGCCGGCAACCGCGACGCGGTGGGAAGACGAGGTGGAGGAAGACATGGGGGTCAGCGCGCCGGCGGCTCCAGGGGCGGGTAGGCGGTGGCCGGCGGCACTGCGGCGGGTGCCGGGGCAGATGCGGCGGGCACGGCGTAGCGCTTTAACTGGGCCTCGGTGGCTTCGAGCACGGGCACGGGCTTGCCCTTGCGGGAGACGTCCAGCGAGGCGACGAATTCGGCTTCGGTGGGCATGGTGTCGCCCTCGAAGCGCGCTAGGGCTTCGCCGGTGAAGTGCACGGTCAGGCGGTAGGCCTGCGGCTCGATGCCCTGACGACGCAGGGTAAAGACGTAGTCCCAGCGGTCCGCATGGAAGACGCTGGTGAGGAGGGGCGTGCCCAGAATCTCGCGCACCTGCTGGCGCGACTGGCCGGGGCGCAGCAGGGCGACCTGCTCGCGAGAGACGAAATTGCCCTGCACCACCTGGACCCGATAGGGCTGGACAACGCCTGCCAGGCGCTGGGTGGCGCGGTCCACGGTGCCGCACCCCGCCAGCGCGGCGCAGGCCGCCAGGCCCAGGACGAGGCGACGCAAAACCTGGCGCTGGGAAAAGGCGGAGACGGGCATCAGGAGACCGTGGCGTTTATGATCGTTTGATTGTAGCGGTCACCCCTGAGACGGCGACCCGCGTCCCATCATGGCGAACATCGAAGAACTCAAGAGCACAGGCCTGAAGGCCACGATGCCGCGACTGAAGATCCTGGACGTATTCCAGAAGGGGTCGCAGCGGCACATGACGGCCGAAGACGTGTTCCGCGTGCTCCTGGAGGAGCGCTCGGACATCGGTCTGGCCACGGTCTATCGGGTGCTCACGCAGTTCGAGCAGGCGGGCATCCTGCTTCGCAGCCACTTCGAGAGCGGCAAGGCCGTCTACGAACTCAATGAGGGGCAACACCACGACCATCTGGTCTGCCTGGATTGCGGGCGGGTCGAGGAGTTCTACGACCCCGAGATCGAGAAGCGCCAGCATGACGTGGCGCGGGCCAAGGGCTTCGACATTGCCGACCACGCCCTGAGTCTGTACGCGCACTGCACGAAGAAAGCCTGTCCCAACCGGGACTGAAGCGTCAGCTGCCTTCGTCTTCCATCGCGCGGCGATGCCGCTCGACGAACTCCTGATAGGTGTCGACCCCGCGCAGCTGCAAGATGGTGTTGCGCACCGCCGCCTCGACCAGCACGGCGATGTTGCGGCCGGCGACCACCTGGATCACGGCCTTTCGGATCGGGACTCCCAGCACGTCCTGCGTGAGGGGCTCGTAGGGCAGTCGCTCGTAATCGCGCTCCAGGGTCTCGCGGCGCACCAGGTGCACGATGAGCTTCAGGCGCATCTTGCGTCGAACCGCGGTCTCGCCAAAGATGGCGCGGATGTCCAGCAGGCCGATGCCGCGCACTTCCAGGAGGTTCTGCAGCAGCTCGGGGCAGCGGCCCTCGATGGTGGTCTGGTTGATGCGATAGAGATCGACTGCGTCGTCGGCCACCAGGCCGTTGCCGCGAGAAATCAGCTCCAGACCCAGCTCGCTTTTGCCCAGACCCGACTCGCCCGTGATCAGCACACCCAGACCCAGGATGTCCATGAACACGCCGTGCATGGAGGTGCGCTCGGCGAAGTGCTTGGACAGGTAGGCACGCAGCACGTCGATCACGAAGGCCGACGATTCGCGGGTGGCGAACATGGGGATCTGGGCCCGCTCGCACATGGCCACCAGGGCCTCGGGCGCGACCTGGCCGTCGGCCAGCACCAGCACCGGGGGCTCCAGGGTGACGATGCGCGAGATGCGCCGGGCGCAGTCGTCGGCGGTGGCGTTGGTGAGGTAGGCGATCTCGCGCTCGCCCAGGATCTGCACCCGGTAGGGGTGGATGTAATTGAGATAGCCGACCAGGTCGGCACCCGAGCGGGCGGCCCGGACCGCGACCTCGTCGAAGCGGCGCTCCGAAGCGCCAAGGCCGGCCACCCATTCCCACTTGAGCTGCCCGCGGTGGTCCTCGAAGAGGACGTCGGCACTGACAACGGTGGGTTTCACGGGACGAATGCCGGGACGATCAGGCCGGCTGGGCGGACTGCCAGCCCGCGATCAGCGCGTGCAGTTCCTGCGCGCTGGGGCTGGATTTCATTTTTTCACGCAGAGACGCGTCGCTGAGCAGCTCGGCGATCTCGGAGAGGATTTCCAGGTGCTTCTGGGTGGCCGCTTCGGGTACCAGCAGAAAGATCAGGAGTCCCACGGGCTGCTCGTCGGGGGCATCGAAGCCAATGGGCTGGGCCAGCTGAAACAGGGCCGCCATAGGCGCCTTCAAGCCCTTGATGCGTCCGTGGGGAATGGCCACGCCATGACCCAGACCGGTGGACCCCAGGCGCTCACGCGCGAACAGGCTGTCGGTGATCAAGGCCCGCGAGAGGCCGTGCAGGTTTTCGAAAAGCAGTCCAGCTTCTTCGAAAGCCCGCTTCTTGCTGGTGGCGTCAACGCTCACGAGCACCTGGGCGGCAGGCAGGATGGACGCAAGGCGGTTCATGGTTGGGGAGTGGATTATGCACCCCGTCATGCACTCCGCCCCGCCCATGCACCGGCTTGCGGGCGAGACGCCCGCAGGGGCGCCTACATCAAGCGCTTGGGGGTCTCGTGCGAGTGGTCCTGCAGCCGGGTCTTGTGCCGGCCGACCTGGCGATCGAGCTTGTCCACCAGGTCGTCCAGGGCCGCATACAGGTCGGCGTGGGAGCTCTCGGCGAAGAGGTCGTTGCCCTTCACGTGGATCATGCACTCGGCCCGCTGTCGTCGCTCCTTTTCCTTCTGCTTCTCAACGGTCAGCAGCACCCGGATGTCCACAACCTGGTCGAAATGCCGGGTGATCCGGTCCAGTTTGGTGGCGACGTAGTCGCGCAAGGCGGGGGTGACTTCCAGGTGGTGGCCGCTGATGGTCAGGTTCATGAGAACGTCTCCTGTGGGGCGCCGGGGGAATGCTGGCCGTCTAAGAACGACCAGCGAGGATCACACGTCAACTTCACTATGCGCGGGCCTCGGGGGAAATGCAACGGGTTTCGCGCCGCACGGCTCGCGGACCGCCGGCCCCGCGGCAACGAAGCGGAACAAAGACCTACTGACTGCACGCGCAGCGGTCTATTGATGCAGCCGCCCGCCCTGCGCCGCAGACCCTCGCCCGGTCGGGACAGGCCCGCGGCCTGCGCTGGGATGCAGGTGCGCCCCAGGGCGGCGGTCGAGATTGGCGTGCTCGGCACGCTCCACCTGGGGTTTGTCATGCGCCCGCTCGGGCAAGCGGCGAGCGGAGGAAGGAGACAAGGACATGGCGTCGAGCAGAGAGAAAAGGCGGTCAGCTCCCCGCGACCGACCGGGCAGGCAGGGGCCGGGGGCCGTCCGGCGCTGCGGGGCGCGGCAAAGGACGGCTCAGGAAGGGCCAGGTCGGGGCCCCGCGCCGGCGGCGGGGCAGGGCGGGCTCGGCGTACGGGCCGGCGGCGGGCGGGCGCCAGCCCGCTGGGTTGGCGCTGGCATGGGTCGCGAGGTGAATCATGGAGCGGGCTCCTGGAGGTCCTGCCGTGGGCAGCAAAGATCGGATCACTCTAGGGACAGCGCCCTGCGAGACCTGTCGGACGGCTCGGCCCAGGCCTGTAGTCCGACATCTGCCGCCTGGCCGGACGCCTACGTTGCCCTACCATTGACAAAGCTCGAGCGGCGTGGGACCTGAAGCGTCCGGTCGTTCGCCCTGTCCGACCTGCCCATGACCGCCACAACGTCCATGTCCCCGCATGCTCCGCCGGTCTCGTCCCGGCCAGCCCCCGCCCTGGTACTGATGGGGGGCGGCGCGCGCACCGCTTACCAGGTCGGCGTGCTGCGCGGCCTGGCGGCGCTGATCCGCCTGCAGCGGCCCGGCGGCCAGGCGCCCTTCCCTTTCCGGGTGCTGGTGGGCACGTCCGCCGGCGCGCTGAATACCGCCTTTCTGGCGAGCCAGGCCACGGCGGGCCTGGACGCGATCGAGAAGCTGGGCGCGTTCTGGACCGGGCTGCGCAGCGAGGCGGTGTTCCGCCTGGACCTGCCCCTGTGGGTGCGCTTCTCGCGCCTGCTGGCAGCCACCCGCCTGTGGGGCCAAGCCCGACGCCAGGGGGCGCTGCTGGACACCATGCCTCTGGTCAGCACGCTGCACCGGGCCATTTCGCTGGAGGGGGTCGAACGCTCGCTGCAAGAGGGGGCGATCGACGCGGTGGCCGTGACCGCCTCCAGCTACAGCACAGGCGTGCACTGGACCTTCTGCCAGACCGACGCGGGCTCGCCGCGCACGCCCTGGACCCGCAGCGGCCGGCGCGCCGAGTTTCAGCCGCTGACGATCGAGCACCTGATGGCCTCAAGCGCGCTGCCTTTCCTGTTTCCCGCCACCCCGTTGTGGGTGGACGGCCGGCGCGAGTATTTCGGTGACGGCTCGATGCGCCAGGTGTCCCCCCTGTCGCCAGCGGTGCATCTCGGGGCCAGCCATGTGCTCGTGATCGGCGTGGGTCAGCCCCAACGGGCCGGGCTGTCAGACCTGCTCGCGGCGGGCGAGCCGCACATGGGCGCGATCGCGGGCCACGCGCTGGCCAGTGTGTTTCATGACACCGTCCAGGCCGATGTCGAACACGCGCAGCGCGTGACACGCACCCTGCGCCAGGTACCGCGCGAGGTGGGCGCGATGCTGCCGTACCGACCGATCGAGGTGTTGCTGATGCAACCGAGCCAGTCGCTGGATGCCCTGGCGCAGGCGCACCTGGGGGCGCTGTCGCTGCCCGTGCGCCGCGCCCTGGGCGGGCTGGACGCCCTGCACACCGCAGGCTCGCTGGCCAGCTACCTGCTGTTCGAGCCGGCCTTCGTGCACGCGCTCATGGCGCTGGGCGAGCAGGACGCCTATGCGCGCAAGGCGCAACTGCTGTCGTTTTTCGAGAACAGCGCGTTGGCCTACGCGAGCTGATGCCTCAGCCGTGTCACGCGAGCGCGGCATAATCCACCTCATCGAAACACCGGAGGCCTTTGCCTTGGAAACCTACCCGAGTCGGTAGCTTTCGACGCCCCGTGACCGCGGCGTTGAAAGCAGCCCCTGCCCCAACGCCCCACCCCCTGTCACGGAGTGAGCCATGCTCAATATCTTCACGCTCGTCAACGGGCGACTGTTCCAGGAAGAAATCGAGTCCCTGGAGGAACTGTCCAAGTTCCAGCCGATCTGGGTCGACCTGGAGTCGCCCTCCCTCGAGGAAAAACGCTGGGTCAAGCAGTACTTCGGCCTGTCCATCCCCGAGGATGCGATGGACGAGGACATCGAGGAATCCGCCCGCTTCTATGAAGAAGACAACGGCGACCTGCACATTCGCAGCGACTTCCTGATCGCCGGCGACGACGAGCCGCGCACGGTCCGCGTGGCCTTCATCCTGAACCTGGTGAACGACACCCTCAAAAGCAAGGGCGTGCTGTTTTCCATCCACGACGAAGACGTGCCGGTGTTCCGCCTGCTGCGCCTGCGCGCGCGCCGTGCACCGGGGCTGATCGAGGACGCCAAGGAGGTGCTCCTGAAGCTGTTCGACGCCGACGCCGAGTATTCGGCCGACACGCTCGAGGGCATCTACGACGAGTTGGAACAAGTAAGCAAGCAGGTGCTCTCTGGCGAGGTGACCGACAC
>JBEEIS010000087.1:0-2912 GCA_041169755.1 Pseudomonadota bacterium
AGCCCGGGTACGTTGCCCGCCCAGTGGTGCACCAGCAGCCCGGGCCCGAAGGCGCGCACCATGCCGCCCTTGGCCGCGGGCTGGAACTCGTCCAGCACCTTGGGGTTGGCGAAATCCTCGCTCACGAAGCGATGCAGCTGCGGCGCGCGAAACGCCTGCAGGTAGCGGGTCAGGCCCAGGCGCACCATCTCGGCGTCGTAACCCGTCACGCGGGGCAGCAGCGCGTCGGCCTCCTGGCGCAGGGGGTCGCGGGTGTCCAGGAGGCGCGCCACCGCTCGATCGATCCGCTCGATGATGGCCGACACCGGCAGGGTCTGCAGCACCTCGCGGGCCGATTGCCGTACCCGCTGGGCCAAGGCATCGGCTTGCACCGGGGTGAGGGCGGGCACCGCGATCTCCAGTGGCTGGCCCGCCACGCCGTCGAAGTGCAGCGTGTGCCAGCTGACCTCGTCGTCTGCCAGGCCGGGCAGGTGTCCTGCCTTCCAGCGGGTCGGTGCTGCGTTCATGCCGCCCCCGCCCCCAGAAATTCCGCCACTGCGAGCGAGCAGCCGCGGGCCTGTGTGCCCTGCGCCCGCCCCAGCAGCAGGAAGCCGCCCTCGACCGCGACGCCCACGTCCTCGGTCAGGAGGGTGGTGGTCGAATTGAAGCTGGCCAGGTCGCAGTGCACCAGCACGCCGGGTTCGCCCGGTGGCATCTCGCGGCCCGTCATCGGATCGACCACACGGCTTCGGATCCAGTGTGGCCCGTGCTTGATGGCTGGCGTGACCGCGTTGCCGTCGTCGTAGAACTGACTGCTCAACTCGGTCATGCCGTACATGTTGATGCACTGCGTGCGCGGCACGCCCAGGCGTGCGGACAGCTCGGTGTAGAAGTCCTCGGGTGCGAGCTCGCGAGACTGGCGCTTGTAGCCGCCGGTGTCCAGGAGGCGACTGCCGGCGGGCAGGCGCACGCGCTCGCCGTCTTGCGCCATCGCATCCAGCAGGTGCACAAAGCCGTAGCTCGCCCCCAGCACCGCCAGGGGCTGGCCGCTGCGCTCGGCCTCATGCAGGCGGGCGCGCAGTCGGGGCAGGTCCATCCCGCCCGTCGAGAGATACCAGTCGCTTTCTGGCGTGCCGAACGCATGCACCGCCTGAGCGAGGTAGCGCGCGAGGGAAGAATTTCCGAGCTCGGTCTCGGGCGGGAACAGGATGGCCATGGGCAGGCGCGGCCCACCGCGCATGAAGTGCGCTTCGAAATTGCGCTGCATCGACAGATCCCAGACCGCGATCGTCGGGTGGTGGTGGCAGCCGCGTACCTCGGCGCGTGTCGTGCCGCTGGTCATGAAGACACGCTCGCACGCCTGAACCGGTTCGCAGCTCAGGGTGGTGTCCTTGAAGGCGTTGATCGGCACTGCAGGAAGGTCACGCCAGGACTGCACCCGACGCGGCGTCAGGCCTCGGCGCTGGCAAAAGCGCCGCAGGGGTTCGTTGTGTTCATATTGGTGGGCGAAGAGCCGCTGCGCCATTGCATCGAACGTCGCGTCGTCGCAGCCCTCCTGCGCGAGGAAGGCGAGCAGCTCGGGCACCAGCGTCCGCGTCGCCACCGACAGACCGTCCATCGTCCAGCTCATGGCGTGGTCACGGTGTGCATGGCCTCGGGGCCCCAGCCGTGATTGAGCGGGCCGCTGCCCGCGCCGGTGCGCACGGGTGCGCCCGCTTGCAGGGCGCCGCGCACGTAGTCGCGGGCCGCGCGTACGGCGTCCTCCAGCGCGGCGCCCCGCGCCAGGTGCGCTGCGATCGCGCTGGACAGGGTGCAGCCGGTGCCGTGCGTGTTCCCACTCGGAATGCGCGGACCGCGTAGCCACAGGGGCGCGCCCTCGCGCGCCAGCAGCAGGTCGCTCACCGTGTCGCCCGCCAGATGGCCGCCCTTGAGCAGCACGGCCCGGGCGCCCCGCGCCAGCAGCGCGCGTGCCGCCGCTTCCAGGTCGGATTCTGTGGCCAGGGGCCGTCCCACCAGCAGCGCCGCCTCGTCCAGGTTGGGCGTGACCAGCAGCGCGCGCGGGAACATCTGCGTCACCAGCACCTCGATGGCCTCACGGTCGATCAGCGTCGCGCCGCTGGTGGCCACCATCACCGGATCCAGCACCACGCGCTGGAGGGCATGGCGGTCGATGGCGTCGGCGACCGCCTGCACGGTGGCGGCCGAGTGCAGCATGCCGACCTTGACCGCGTCCACGCCGATGTCTTCCACCACCGCGTCGATTTGCGCGTGCAGCATGTCCAGGGGCACCGCGTGGATGGCGCGCACGCCCACCGTGTTCTGGGCGGTCAGGGCGGTGATCGCGGTCATGCCAAAGCAGCCCAGCGCCGAAAAGGTCTTGAGGTCAGCCTGGATGCCGGCGCCGCCGCCGCTGTCGGAGCCAGCGATCGACAGCACGCGCGGGTAGCGCTGGGTCCGCGCAATCAGCGCGGTGCCCGAGGTGGCCGTGGCATCGGCCGTTAGGCCTTCGGCATGAGGGAACGAGGTCACTTCAACTCCTACGCAAGCCATGAACGCATTGCTCCGAAGGAGGAACCCGCGAGGAGCCGCGTGCGCGGCTGGGCGGGTGGGCTCTTCTTACGCCGGCATGAACCGGATCAAGTTCGCGGGTCTGCATCTCAGCACGCTAGGCGTGCACCCCGGAGCGACGCGGATTGTCGCATGACCCGCCGCGCCACGTTCGCTCAGAAGGTCGTGAGTCCTATGCCGCACAGGGGCCACGCTTCTTGGGCCTAGAATCATAGTTGCTCCGGGGTGCGGTCGGCGTCAAGCGGCCCGCTGAGATGGCCCAGCCAAACCCGTGAACTTGAACCGGTTCGCACCGGCGGAAGGAGAGCCCCATCCCACCGGCCCTTCCTCTTGTGCGTGACTGCCGCAACGCACGATACCCAGCA
>JBEEIS010000088.1:0-15046 GCA_041169755.1 Pseudomonadota bacterium
GGTGACCCAGGCTGCCTCGACGGCTTCACTGGCCTGGTGGGGTTGCGACCAGTCCCGGTCCAGGTATTCGGGCGGCATCGGCAGCCCGCGCCGGGCCAGCAGCCGCAGCGATTCGTCGTACAGGGAGGGGGCTCGGTAGGCTGCCTCCACCAGGGCCATGAGCTCGGGCCGGTGGGCGTGCGGCTTGAGCATGGCGGCGTTCTTGTTGCCCAGGGCGAACTCGATACAGCGGTACTGGTGGCTCTGAAAGCCGCTGGAGCTGACCAGCGAGGGGCGGATGGCGCTGTACTCGGGGGGCGTCATGGTGGCCAGCACGTCCCAGGCATGCACCAGCTGCTCCATGATCCGCGAGACCCGCGCCAGCATCTTGAAGGCCGTGGGTAGGTCGTCGCGCGCGACGCAGGCGATGGCGGCTTGCAGCTCGTGCAGCATCAGCTTCATCCACAGCTCGCTGGTCTGGTGCTGGATGATGAACAGCATCTCGTCGTGCTGGCCCGAGAGCGGGTGCTGCGCATTCAGGACGGCATCCAGGTGCAGGTAGTCGCCATAACTCATGCGGCGGCTGAAATCGAGCTGCGCGCTTTCAGCGTGGACGATGTCTTGCGGGCGCATGGCGGCCTCCTTCCTTTTAGGTGACGGCGTGCTGCTGCTGGAAACGCGCCTGCTGCCACTCGCCGCTTTCCAGCACCTGGCGCAGGTGTTCGGCAGCGTGCCAGGCGTCCTCGAAGCCCAGGTACAGGGGCGTGAAGCCAAAGCGCAGGATGTCGGGCTCGCCGGCGGCAGCGTCGCCCGCGCGGAAGTCGCCGATCACCTGGCGCGCGATCAGGGCCTGCACGATGGCGTGCGCGCCGCTGGCGCGGGTGAGGCTGACCTGCGAACCGCGCTGCGCGTGATCGCGCGGCGTGACGATCTGCAGGCCGTGGCCACTGCAACGTTCTTCGACCAGCGTCATGAAGGTGTCGGTCAGGGCCAGTGATTTGCGCCGCAGGGCCTGCATACCGCCCTGGGTCTGGGCCGCCTCCAGCGTGGCCAGGCCGCAGTCCAGGGCGGCCAGGGCCAGCACGGACTGGGTGCCGCACAAATAGCGGTCGATGCCGGGTGCCGGCTGGTAGTCGGGCGTGAAGGCAAAGGGCGCCGCATGGCCCCACCAGCCGGCCAGCGGCTGCTTGAAGGTGCTGGCATGGCGCGCGTGTACCCACACAAAGGCCGGTGCGCCGGGGCCGCCATTGAGGTACTTGTAGCCGCAGCCCACCGCATAGTCGGCGTTGGCGCTGCGCAGGTCCAGAGGCACCGCGCCCGCGCTGTGGGCCAGGTCCCAGACGCACAGGGCGCCCGCCGCGTGGGCCGCTTCGGTGACAGTCGCCATGTCGTGCATCGCGCCGGTGCGGTAGTTCACGTGCGTGAGCATCAGGATGCCGGTGTCAGGTCCGAGCGAGGCGGCGAGGGCCTTGGCCTCCGGCACCAGGTCCAGTGTCCAGCCGTGCTGCTCGCACAAGGACTGGGCGATGTACAGGTCGGTGGGAAAGTTGCTGCGCTCACTCACGAGACGGCGACGCTTGGGGTCGCGGGCGCTCACGCTGGCCATCGCGGCGCTCAGCACCTTGAACAGGTTGACCGAGGTGGTGTCGGTAGCGACCACTTCATCCTCCCCTGCGCCAATCAGTGCTGCGATGCGCTGACCCAGGGCCTGGGGCTGCAGGAACCAGCCGGCGCTGTTCCAGCTGCGAATGAGGCCCTCACCCCATTCCTGTTGCACCACCGCCTGCAGGCGCTCGGCGGTCGCGGCGGGCAGGGGGCCCAGGGAGTTGCCATCGAGGTAGATGACGCCGGGTGGCATCCGGAACAGGCGACGCAGGGGCGCCAGGGGGTCTTGTGCGTCGAGGGAGCGACAGTCTTGAAGGGTCAGGGGCATGGCGTGAAGTGCGAGGCAGGATGGTGCTACAGGCTGCGAAGTACCGCCCGTACGGGCGAGGCATCGGCGTGCGTGAGGCGTAGCGGCAGGGCGATCAGCTCGTAGTCGCCCTCGGGGACATCATCCAGGAGCAGGTTCTCCAGCACGCGCATCTGCCGCCGGCGCAGCACCTGGTGGCTGGCCAGCGGCTTGCTGTCGGCGGGGTCCACACTCGCGGAGTCGATGCCCACGAGCACCACGCCCAGATCGGCCAGTCGCTCCAGGGCGGCAGGGTCGAAGGCGCGCAGCGCAGGGTCCCACTGCGTCTGGGGCATGCGGGCATAGGTGCGCACCAGCACGCGTGGGGGCAGGCCGTTGTCGGTGCGGTGGGCCAGATGCTCCCAAGTGACCAGAGGCCCGTTCTGAAGCGCGTGGATCACCCGGCAGGGGCCCAGGTAGGGCGTGAGGTCCACCTCGCCAATGGCCTGGCCCTGCGGGTCGTAGTGCAGGGGCGCGTCGGCATGGGCGCCCACATGGGGCGAGAGCGTGATACGGCTCACGTTGACCGGGCAGGTCTCGTCCAGCGTGGCCGCCCAGGCCTGCTGGTAGGGGGTATCGCCCGGAAAGACCGGGCTGGCCACGTTGACCGGGGGTGAGATGTCCCACAGTGTTTTCATCGGGTGCGAAAGTAGCACCGGGCGGGGGGCTGTGGTGTCGGTTATTTGCAACTTGGCCGACTGCCAGCGGGTGTCCTATCGGGGGCCCCGGCCGCTCTAGGCATAGCGGCCAGCCACCAACCCTGCGCAGATCAGTGCCTGCCGCATCAGCGCGCGCCGCGCCGGGGCTTGCCGTTTATTGCGCTGTCCATCGAGATGGAAGTTATCCGAACCCACCAGGTAGATCAGGCGATCCAGGTGCCGCGGCCTGAGCCCTCCGGCCTCTTGCAGCCAGGCGAACCGACCCTCCTGTCCAAGTGCCTCGTGGTCGGCCCGAGCGATGCGAACCAGACCCCGGAAGGCCTCGCGCTCTTCGTCCTTGCGTTCGATGGACAGTTGCAGCAGGCTGATGATCGGCATCACATGCAGATCGGGTTTGGCAAAGGCCGATACGCCGATGTCGGCCATGAAATTGGCGGCCAGCGGCAGCCCCATGCCCGTGATCTTGGTGGCCGGATGCACGCTCAAGACGTCCAGGTCGGCCAGGAGCGCGTCCACGTCCAGCGCGTGGGTGGGCTGGGCGATCCAGTGCAGCCACCGCTGATCGATCCATGCCAGGTAGGTCCGTTGGCCCAGGGCGGGCACGGGCTGCGGTGACGCCACGCGGCGCACGGCGGCGAAAAACTCTCGCGGGCGCTGGCCTGGCAGGTCGTCGCCGGTCATGGCCGCCAGAGCGCGGATACGGTCTTCGTCGTTTGCATGGGTGGACTGGATCTGATTGAGCAGCGCCAAGACGTCTGCAGCGGGCAGGGGCGGCTGCGAGCGGTTCACCAGGTTCAGGCAAAAGACCCGCAATCTTTGCCATGGGGTCAGGGCCGCCTCCCCGGGCATCACGTCACGGAGGATGGCGAGTCGCAGCTCGGCCTCGACGACCGGCGCCTGCGTAGCGGCGTGGCGAGTCAGCGGCCGCAAGGCGGGATCGAGTCGGATCTGGAGGGCGAGGTCGTACAGGACTTGAAAGGCGCAAGGCATGGCTGATCTCGTTTTTTAGACAGGTCAATTCAAATAGTATCCCGGAGATGAAAAAAGGGCCTCTTGCGAGGCCCTTTAGATTCAAGTTAACGCGCGATCACGGGTTCCACCAGTTGCCCGACGCCACGATCAGCGGAATCAGCTGCAGCTCCGAGTCGTAGTAGTCGGTGGTGAAGTTGTTGGTGTTGGCGGTCCACAGCGTGTTGAGAAACGCCTGGTGCGATGCGTCCACCATGCAACCCACCGTGAGCGGACCGACCACGATCTCTGCGAAGTAGCGCCCGCCGTTGACGGTGCCATTGAGGTTGTACAGGCCGCCCATGGTGAAGGGGTCGCTGTTGCAGTCGCCCTTGAGGAAGTTCGTCATGTCGTTGACGATCGTCTTCCAGCGTGCGTCGCCCGAGTAGATGTAATCCGTCCCCCAGCGCCAGGGGTTGCGCACCGCGTTGCCGTCGTAGATGCCCTCATACGGCCCCTCGATCAGGTTGCCCGGAGAGGGTACGGGCTGGCTCATGCAGTCCATGATGAAGCCCGGTTGCAGTTTCGCGTTGGGGGAATAGCGGGCGATGATGCCGGTGATCAACGTGTGGCAACGGTCGATCGCCTTGTCCCAGAACGCGTCGCCGGTGGCTTTCTTGAATGCCCGGAAGTGGCCGATCATGTGGTCCGAGGTTCGGGTGTTTTCCCGCTGCGGTCCGCGCGGTTCGCCCGAGGCTGCGAAGTTGATCGTCTTCATCGCGTTGATGGTGTTGATCGCCTCCTGCCGGTAGTTGATCGCGCCGGTGGATCCCCACTGGCGGTGCGCCATCAGCAGCGCCTGCGCCATGTCCAGGTCGCCGTCCGTTGCATTCCAGCCTTCGCCGGCGCTGCCCATGTTCATCGCCAGCCGCCATTCGTGCAGATAGGCGCCTGCGGGCTTGCCTGCGTTCATGTGCCCGTAGGCGGGGCGGCCACGCGCGGTCTTGAACATACCGTCGAAATAGGTGCGCGCTTGGGCGTCGTGGCCTGCCATCAGCACCATGATCAGCATGCCGTAGCCCACGCCCTCGGACACCGTGGCATACGCGGTGCCGGGAAAGCGCACGTGGTAGGCGTCGCTGATCGTACGGCCGGCGTAGATGCCCACGTCGGGTGTGAAGGTGGGCGACTTCCTCAGGTTCACGCCCTTCCAGGCCTCATAGCAGGTCTTGATGCGGGCATCCATCGCCGCTGGCGTGACGCCGGTGGGCATGATGCCGTAGGGGTAGCGACCACTCACCAGGTCCTTGCGGGAGCCGAAGGGATAGCCGGAACCGCCGGCGGCGGGTGCGGCCTCCTGGGGCGCAGGGGATGTCACCGCCGCGAGGGGGGTGTTGGCGCTGGCCGCCAAGGGCACGGTCTCGCCGGTGCCCGCCAGGGTGGCGTCTCCGCTACCCCCGCCGCAGCCGGTCAGGGCCAGAACCACGGTGGATGAACCGCCTTGCAGAAAAATACGTCTTCTCATGTGCAACAAAAGGAAAGTTGACGGTCCAGCCCGGCGCGAGGGTCGTGCGTGGAGCCGCGTTGACGGATGAACCGAGGTGCAGGGATGTCCGCGTTTCGAACCACGGTGCCGACCTCGGCGAGAGGCGCGAATGGTGTCGGCAATGTCCGACAGGGATGTAGGAAAGCTCTGGCGTGGGTAAGCAAATGCGCTGAGAAGCGCTCGGGTGGCAAACTCAGCCGCAGAACTTACGTCTGGTGGCCGGCTCTGCGCCGGTCCCGAGCCCCCGAGAGCACTGCATGACCCTCGATCCGTCCTCTGGCGCGGTGCGCGCCTTCTTCGTTTACGGCACCTTGATGCGCGGCGAGTGCAACCACGCGGTGGCGGCCCTTCACGGGCTGGAGAGCGTGCGCGCGGGCTGGGTGCTCGGTGCCCTGTTCGATACCGGCGCGGGTTATCCGGCGATGCGGCCTGCAGCGGACGACTCGAGGGTGCAGGGCGAGGTGCTCGTGCCGCAGGACCTCGAGGCGGCGATGCGGGAGATGGACGAACTGGAGGGTTACAGCGGCGACGGTGCCGACGACAACCTGTACGAGCGCCGCCTGATCGAGGTGACCCTTGACGGTGGAGGGACCTGCGTGGCTTGGACTTATGTCTACGCGCAGGAGCTGCCGGTGCAGGCGCGTATCGCTTCGGGCAGCTGGCGGCAGTGGCGTGGTGCAGGCCGTGCGTCGGGCTAGACGCAGCGCTTGTGACGTTCCATGCAGGTGTCCAGGACCTCGTCACCGGGGCGCTGCCACCAGTCCTTCTCGGAAAAGATCTCGACCTCCGCAAAGCCTGCGTAGCCGGCGTCTTCCATCCATCCACGGATCTTGCGCAGCTCGATCACGCCATCGCCCATCATCCCGCGGTCGCTGAGCAGGTCGGTGGTGGGCGTGAGCCAGTCGCAGACATGCCAGGCGTGCAGCCGCTGTACGCCGGCCCGCGCGATCTGCGAGGCCAGTTTGGGGTCCCACCACACATGATAGGCGTCTACCGCCACACCCAGCATGCCGCTGCCCGCGGGGTCGATCGCGTCGCACAGGTCCAGGGCCTGCTCCAGGGTGTTGACGCAGGCGCGATCGGCGGCCTGCATCGGGTGCAAGGGTTCGATCGACAGCGGCATGCCCACCTGGCGCGCGTATTCCAGGCTGGCGGCGATGCCGTCATGCACCTGGCTACGCGCCAGCGCGATGTCCTTGTATTCAGGCGTACCGGCGAGCGCGCCCGGTAGCGAGCCCACCACCAGTACGGTGCAGGGTGCGCCCAGGGTCTTGGCTTCGTCGATCGCGCGTCGGTTGTCGTCGAGCGCATCGCGCAGACCCTGTGCCGTGCTGGCGGGAAAGAAGCCGCCCCGGCAGTACCCGCTCAGGACGATGCCGGTTTCCTTGAGGAGTCGCGCCGTGGTGTCCAGTCCGATCGCTGCGACCTGGTCGCGCCAGGGACTGATCGCGCGGATGCCGCGACGCGCGCACCCGTCGATGATCTGGGCCAGCGTCCACTGCTTGCGCACGGTGGCGGTGTTGATGGACAGCCACTGGATGTCACGGGTGAAGTCACGCATCGCGCAGGCTCCGGTCAGGTCACGCCGTGTACCGTCAGCAGCGTCTGCATGCGGTGCGTCGCGAGATCTGGCTGCTCCAGCAGATTCGCCTGATCCGCCAGGCGGAAGATCTCGCACAGGTGGGGCAGGCTGCGGGTGCTTTGCTGGCCACCCACCATGCTGAAGTGGCTCTGGTGGCCATTGAGCCAGGCCATGAAGACCACGCCGGTCTTGTAAAAGCGCGTGGGCGCACGAAAGATGTGGCGCGAAAGCGGCACGGTGGGGCCCAGGATGTCGTGGAACTTCTGGGTGTTTCCCTGGGCCAGCGCACTGAGCGCCGCGCTCGCAGCCGGCGCGATGGCATCGAAGATGCCCAGGAGCGCATCGCTTTTACCGTGCACGTCCTCGGTGCCCGCGCCGTCGCCTTCGATCAGTTCGGCGTAGTTGAAATCGTCACCGGTGTACATGCGAACGCCTGCGGGCAGGCGCCGGCGCATGGCGATTTCCTTGTCCTTGTCCAGGAGCGAGATCTTCACGCCGTCCACCTTGGACGTGTGCGCGCCGATGATGCCAACCGCCGTGTCCATCGCGGCATGGACATCGCGCGAGCCCCAGTAGCCGGCCAGGGCTGGGTCGAACATGTCGCCGAGCCAGTGGATGATGACCGGCTCGCGCGCCTGACGCAGCACACGGTCGTAGACCTTCTCGTAGTCGGCAGGCGATTTCGCCACACGCGCCAGGGCCCGACTGGCCATGAGGATCAGACGACCCCCAAGGGCCTCGATGGCGGCCATCTGTTCTTCATAGCCGCGGATCACGTCGTCGATGGAGCGCACGGACTCGATGTCCAGATGGTCGGTACCGCAGCCGCTGGCGATGCGCGCGCCGGGGTGGCCGCGTGCGGCGTCCAGCGAGCGACGGATCAATTCCAGCGAAGTGGGCCAGTCCAGGCCCATGCCCCGCTGCGCGGTGTCCATGGCCTCGGCGACGCCCAGGCCCAGCGACCACAGGCGCTTGCGATAGGCCACCGTGGCGTCCCAGTCGATGGCGCACTGCAGCCAGGGGTCGATGGCGGCACGCGGGTCGGCCACCACGTGGGCGGCCGAGTAGGCAATGCGGTTGAAACCCACGCCCTTGGCGGGTGGGGGCAGCACCTGGCCTGCGAGGGTGTAAGGGGCGAGTTGCCCCTGGTCGTTGACCAGTGTGAGTCGGGTCATGGGCGATCCCCTTACAGCTTGAGCCCGGGCACGTCGATCCAGCGCCGCTCTTTCCAGCTTTGCAGCGCCGCTTCCACCAGCTGCACGCCCTTGGCGCCCTCGGGCAGGGTCCAGCGGTAGGGGGCGTCTTCCACCACGTGGCGGATGAAGTGTTCCCACTGGATCTTGAAGCCGTTGTCGAAGGTCTCGGTGTCGGGTACGTCCTGCCATTGGTCCATGAAGTTCATGGTCTGGCGCACGTCGGGGTTCCACACCGGGCGCGGGGTGTTGACCCGGCTCTGGGCGCGGCAGTCGGTCAGGCCCGCGACGGCGGAACCGTGCGTGCCGTCCACATGGAAGGTGACCAGGTCGTCGCGTCGCACGCGCGTGGTCCAGGAGCTATTGACCTGCGCGATCACGCGCTCGCCCTGGTGGCCCTTGAGTTCCAGCGTGGCATAGGCCGCGTCATCGGCGGTGGCGGTGTAGGCCTTGCCGGCTTCGTCCCAGCGCTGGGGAATATGCGTGGCGCCCAGGCAGCTGATGGACTGCACCTCGCCAAAGAGGTTGTCCAGCACATAGCGCCAGTGGCAGATCATGTCCAGGATGATCCCGCCGCCGTCTTCGCTCCGGTAATTCCAGGAGGGGCGCTGGATGGGTTGCAGATCGCCCTCGAACACCCAGTAGCCGAACTCGATGCGCACGCTCAGCATCTTTCCGAAGAAGCCCGCGCGCCGCAGCATGTCCAGCTTGCGCAGGCCCGGGAGAAACAGCTTGTCTTGCACCGCGCCGTGCTTGAGGCCCGAGGACTGCGCCAGGCGCGCGATCTCCACCGCCTCGTTGAGGTTGGTGGCGATCGGTTTTTCGCAGTACACATGCTTGCCGGCGCGGATCGCCTTGGCCAGGAGCGTGGGGCGCATCTGCGTGGTGCCGGCGTCGAAGAAGACGGTGTCGTCCTTGTTCGCCAGCGCTGCGTCCAGGTTGGTGCCAAAACGCTCGATGCCGTGCGCGCGGGCCAGGGCCTCGATCTTGGCGCCGTCACGCCCGATCAGGATCGGGTCGGGCATGACACGCGTGCCGTTGGACAGCTTCACGCCGCCTTCCTTACGCAGGGCGACGATGGAGCGAATCAGGTGCTGGTTCATCCCCATGCGGCCGGTGACGCCGTGCATGATGAGTCCGAGTTTCTGGGGGGTCATGAAAGTTCCTTGGAGGTCTGGATAGGGTTCTGCAAAGTCGGGAGTTCGAATGAGGCGTTGAGGGGTTCCAGCGTGTCCCAGTGCGGGGTCGCCGCATGCGCGAAGCCGTTGGCGTGCAGGCTGCGCAGGTCCAGCCGGCCGTCTTGCACCCGCAGCCGAACGCCCTGCGCGCTGGCCTGGTAAAGGCCCGGATGGGCCCGCAGGAAGCCACGGGCTTCTTCGGCGGTGGCCACGCCGAAGCCGCCCACGTAGTGGTGGCCATTACGTTCGATGTGGGTGACGCCCAGGCTGGCCGCCAGCAGCGTGTCCTGCTGCACGGCCAGGCCCGCCTGGCAGGTGAGGTCTTCACCCGAGAGGATGTGACCTGGGCGGGCATGCAGGCGCGCCGCGTGGGCGAGCGAGCGGTAGATGCCCTTGCAGGCCTTGCTGGAGATGCCGCGGTAGCCCTGGGCCAGGCCTTGGGGCAGTACGGCGTCGTCATCGTCCGACTCGTCCAGGATCACCGGCACCGGAATTCGGGCTCCTGCCAGCGATTGCTGCAAGGCCAGGTGGCGTGGGAGGGGCTGCTCCAGCAGCAGCGTGCGCTGGACCAGGCGCGCTGTCGCGGGCTGGTGTTTCAGTGTGTCAAACAGCGCTTCGATCGCCGCGACGCTGGCATAGGTTTCGTTGCCGTCCAGGGTGACGCGGTAATCGGGCACGCGCGCCAGCAGGCGTTCGATCCGCGTGAGGCGTTCTACATCCGCCTCGGGCTGGCCACACAGCTTCAGCTTGAAGTAGCGCAGGCCGTAGTGCGCGATGGCGTCTTCCAGTGTGTCGGGCAGGCCGTCATTCAGGGGCGTGCCGGCGTCATCGGCTTCCAGCCGGTCGGCCAGGCCCACGGTGTGCCGCAGCCAGACGCTGGCGGGACGCACCAGCCGCACCGAGGCCGACCACGGGTCGCCCAACACGCCGGCCTGAACACCGCTGACCCAGTCGAGGCCACGCGCGCGCAGCACCGCGTCGGCGATGGCCTTGTCCACGAGGGCGGGTCCGAACTGCGCCGCCAGGCGCGGCAGGCCCTCGGCCACGCAGCGCGCGATGGCCTGCGCGCCCGGGCCGGCCGACAGGGCATGGGCGCTGGTCGCCACGGGCGCCGCGAGGCAGGCTTCGCGTGCGGCGGCAACGGCGCGCCGCAGCTGGTTGAAGTTGTCCTCGTGCGTCAGGGCGGGTGACTTGTCGAACCACTTGGGCACCATGAGTTCAGCGCTGGCGCCCTCGACCGCGTGGCCGCCCACGTCCAGCCGGACCCGCACGAAGGCCTGTGGGCAGGCGGTGACGGTGGCCGCGCCAAAGCGAAACGGCATGCGCATGGTGAGCGGCCGCTGGTAAGCGGTGATCTCTCGCACGGTGAAGGCAACAGGCGGGCGGCGTGTCATGCGGTCGCTCTCCACTGCGCGTGCATGTAGCCGGCGGAAAAAGCGGCGGTGGTCGCGCCGTCGGGAAGGTACTCAAAAGGCTCGACCGCCACCCAGCCTGTGTAGTGACGTTCGCGCAGCACGCGCATCAGAGGCAACAGGTCGGTGTCGCCCTGGCCTGGGCCACGGCGGTTCTTGTCGTTCACCTGCACGTGGGCGATGTCGCCGGCGTCCAGATGGTGCGCCAGCACCTGCGCGATCGGCTCCGATTCCGATTGCGAGGCCGCGCTCGCATCGAGCATGGTGCGCACGGCGGGCGAGCCGATACGCCGCACCATCGCGGCGGCTTCAGCGACCGTGTTCACCACGGGGGTCTCCTTGGGTGACAAGGGCTCCAGGCAATACGTGACGCCGGCCGCTTCGGCCCAGGGGGAGAGGTCGTGCAGGCTGTCCTGCAGGCGCGCACGCGCGTCGTCGAGGCTTTGGCCAGGCTGCGGGTTGCGCTGCGCGGGCGAACCATGCACCAGCACCTGCGCGCCGCAGCGCTGTGCGAAGGCGATCAACCGCCGGATCCAGTCCAGCGTGGCGTGGCGCACACGATCGTCCGGGCTGACCATGGACAGGCCCTCGGGCTGGACCAGCAGCCAGTGCAGGCTGGGGACCTGCAGGCCCTGGGCTCTGGCTGACGCTTGCACCCGCGACGCCAGGTCGTCATTCAGTTCGGTGGGGTCTTGGAACAACGTGAAGGGAGCGACCTCCAGCCCCTGGTAACCCAGTTGCGCCGCGACGTCGCACTGCGCATCGAAGCTCAGGTGGCGCAGGACCTCGTTGCACAACGCGAGCTTCATGCGACGCCTTGCTTCGACTTGCGCAGGGCCCAGAGCTTCCAGGCGATGGTGCCGAAGATCATGGCGGCGACCACCGCAGAAATCGGGCGGGTGAAGAAGGTGGTGAGGTCGCCGTCCGACAGGATCAGGGCGCGGCGCAGATTCTTCTCCAGCAGGTCGCCCAGCACGATGCCCAGGACCAGCGGCGCCATCGGGTAGCCGAACTGGCGTAGCCCGTAGCCCAGGATGCCGAAGACCAACATCACGTACACATCGAACATGCGGCCTGCGATGGCGAAGCTGCCCACCGCGCACAGCACGAAGATGATCGGCACCAGCACATGCTGCGGCACCCGCAGCACCTGCACCAGCGCCTTGGTCAGGACCAGGCCGTAGATCAGGATGCCGATGGTGGCAAACAGCATCATCGCCACCACGTCGTAGACGAAGGTGGGGTTCTCCACCATGATCATTGGTCCCGGCTTGATGCCGTGAATGATCATGGCGGCCATGAGCACGGCGGCTGGCGCAGAACCGGGGATGGCCAGCGTCAGCACCGGGATCACCGCGCCGGGTACGCAGGCGTTGTCGCCGGTCTCGGCAGCCATCAGGCCTTCCACCGAGCCCTTGCCGAATTGCTCCTTTTCCTTGCTCGCGCGCTTGGCGGCCGCATAGGACGACCAGGCGGCCACGTCTTCGCCGACGCCCGGCACGATGCCCACGGCGGTACCGATCAGGCCCGAGCGCAGGATGGTGCGCCAGTACTGGAACACGTCGCGCAGGCGCGGGATGACGGTGTCGAAGGCGCTGATCTTCACCGGCGCCTGGCGCTCGCGGATGGCGGTCAGGAGCTCGGCGAAGCCGAAGGCGCCCACCAGTGCAGGCACCAGCGAGATACCGCCTGCGAGATCGCGCAAGCCGTAGGAAAAACGTTCGAAGCCGTACTGCGGCTCTTGTCCGATGCCGGCGATGAACACGCCCGCGATGCCGGCGATCCAGCCCTTGAGCGGGTCGTCGCCGGTCAGCGTGCCCGCGATGATCACGCCAAAGAGCGCCAGCCAGAAGAATTCATAGGCGCCGAACTTCAGCGCCATGCCGCCCAGCACCGGGGTGAAGGCCGCCAGGAAGAACATCCCGATCAAGGTGCCCATGACCGAACCGGTCGTGGCAATGCCCATGGCCCGCCCAGCCAGGCCCTGGCGTGCCAGGGCATAGCCGTCTAGGCAGGACGCCGCTGAGGCCGGTGTGCCCGGAATATTGAGCAGGATGGCCGATCGCGACCCGCCGTAGATTGCGCCGACATAGGTGCAGATCAGGATCAGGAGCGCCTGGTTCGGCGGCAGCTTCAGCGTCAGCGTCGTCATGAGCGCCAGCGCCATCGTGGCCGTGAGCCCGGGCAGCGCGCCCATGATCACGCCGACCAGGCAGGACAGCAGCGCGTAGAAGATGACTTCGGGCGTGCAGAACCCCGCGATTGATTGGGCCAGGCCCAGCACTCCATCCAGCATGTCGGGGCCTTAGGGCAATCGAACGAGGAAGATTTCCTGGAAGACGAAAAAGACCACCAGGGAGGTGATCACGCCGCTGGCACCGGCCGCCAGCAGGCGACGCGGCGCGGGGCGCGCTTTGTCGGAGAACAGGAAGGTGAAGACCGCCACGAAAACCGTGGTGGCCAGCACGAAGTGAACATGCGAGAGCAGGAGCAGGCAGTAGGCCAGCGAGGTGATCAGGGCGATCAGCACACGCGCATTGGCGACGGGCTCGGATCCTCCCGCCACTTGGCGGGCCCGCCAGCCGCGTGCCATGAGCACCAGCCCCAGCATGGCGACCACGGTCCCGATCAGCCCTGGAACGAATCCTGGGTAGGTGTAGACGGTCGCACCCATCGATTCGAATCGCTCCATGCGCAGCGACTCGAACACGATGGCGGCGCCAACCGCGACCCAGACCGCTCCGCCCCAGAGGTCGGAGCGGTTGCCGGAGGCTTGGCTCATGACGGTCGGGTCAGGGCTTGGGGATGCCGATCGTGTCGGGCGAGACCTTGGCCTTGCCCGCGGCCTGCTGCGTCCAGGCGTAAGCCTGGATGGCGGGCATCACGGCCTTCTGCGCTTCGTCGCCAGCCATCGGAGCGAACATGGCGCCGCGCGATTGCGCGTAGTTACGCAAGACGGTGCTCTTGGTGATCTCGGTGGTCCAGATGCGGTCCAGGGTCTGCTTGACCTCGGCCGGCACCCCTTTCGGCACGAAGATGCCGAAGTAGTTGGTCGGGTCCTTGAAGCCGGGGATGAACTGGGACAGCGGCGGCACCGTGCCGTAGCCTTCGATTTCCAGCGGCTTGTCGCTCACCACGGCCAGCGGCCGGATCTTCTTGGCGCGGATCATGTCGGTTTGTTCGGCGGCCAGCTGGGTGGTGAGGTTGGCCTCACCCGAGCCTGCGGCCACTGCTGCCGGCGCACCGCCGTCGTAGGTGACGTGCTTGTAGGTCACGCCCGCTGCGCGTGACAGGGCCTCGATGGCGGAGTGGCCGCTGGAGTTCACGCCAGCGGTGGCCACCGAGATCGCGCCCGGGCGGGCCTTCATGGCGGCCAGCAGCTCGTTCATGGTCTTGTACGGGGTGTCGGCGTTGACGCCCACCACCGCCACGTGCGCCACGTTCACGTAGACGTTCCAGTCGGTGATGGAGGTGTCCACCATGCCCAGCACCTTGTACGTACCCAGGTCCTTGGCGGCGCCAGCCGTCCAGGTGTAGCCATCGGGCGGGTTCTGCATGGCGTTCTTGGTGCCCACCGAGCCTGATGCGCCGGGCTGGTTGAGGATGACGATCTTCTGGCCCAGGTGCTTTTCCAATTCGGCGGCCGACACGCGGGTCACCTGGTCAGTCGAACCACCCGGCGCCCAGGGGACGATCAGGGTGATCGGCTTGGTCGGTTTCCAGGTGGTCTGTGCAAAGCCGCTGGCGCAGGCCAGCGAGGCGAGCAGGGCGGTGATGACGTGGCGGCGTTGGAAGTGGATCGGCACGGATGTCTCCTCGGTTGTGGACTGGAAAGTGGTCGCGGCGGCTGCATCCGCCCGGCTCGGGACCGGAGGCGCGGCTCTAATTCACTATCTGGTGAATTCTAGGAAGGGTGCCCGGGCTGTCAACGCCGCCGGCGCATCAGCTTCTCAGGACATACCCTAGGATCACATCGCCCATGTGCGACAGGCGCTCGCTGCGCGCCTTGGGGGACATCAGGTTGCGGCCGAAGATGGCCGACAGGGTGGCGTTGTTCGACAGATAAAAGTAGGACATCCCGGCGATGGAGATGTACAGCTGCAGCGGGTCGATGCCACCTCGGAACTGGCCGGTCTTGCGGCCTCGCTCCAGGATGTCGCCGAGCAACTCGATGAGGGGCGAGTTCAGGGCGCGCGCGCGCTGCGAGGTTTCCAGGTGCCGGCCCCGGTGCAGGTTGGCGCTATTGAGTAGCGTGAGGAACTCCGGGTGGGCGATGTAGTAATTCCAGGTGAATTCGACCAGCGCGCGCATGGCGGCGGCGGGCTCGAGTGCCTCCAGGTTCAGGGCGCGCTCCTGCTCGCGGATCTGGCGGTAGGACTGCTCCAGGACCGCCTGGAACAACTGGTCCTTGTCCTTGAAGTAGTAATAGATCAGGCGCTTGTTCAACTGCGCCTTTTCGGCGATGCCGTCCATGCGGGCGCCGCCCAGGCCGTGCTGTGCAAATTCCTCGGTCGCAGCGGCGAGGATGGCGGCCTGCGAGCGCTCGGCGTCGCGCAGTTTTTCCGTCGCGGGGGCGCTGGCTTTCCGGGGTTTTCGGG
>JBEEIS010000089.1:0-45909 GCA_041169755.1 Pseudomonadota bacterium
CGTTGTCACCCACGCGGAAGCCCATCTTCAGGATGCGGGTGTAGCCGCCGGGACGGGCCTTGAAGCGCGGGCCGAGTTCGGCGAACAGCTTGACCACCATGTCGCGGTCGCGCAGGCGGTCGAAGGCCAGGCGCTTGTTGGCCAGGGTCGGCTCTTTGGCCAGGGTGATCATGGGCTCGATCACGCGGCGCAGTTCCTTGGCCTTGGGCAGGGTGGTCTTGATGACTTCGTGCTCGATGAGCGAGTTCATCATGTTGCGCAGCATGGCCAGCCGGTGGCTGGTGGTGCGGTTGAGTTTGCGGAGGCCGTGTCCGTGACGCATGTGCTTGTTTCCTTTCCTTGAATATTGCGGGCAGCCGTATCAGGTACTGCCCGTGCACATTGCCTCTTCGATCCGAAGAGGACTTCTCTCAAAAACGTTCAGCGCTTCTCGAGGCCGGCCGGGGGCCAGGCTTCCAGGCGCATGCCCAGGGTGAGGCCGCGGGAGGCCAGCACTTCCTTGATCTCGTTGAGCGACTTGCGACCCAGGTTGGGGGTCTTGAGCAACTCGTTCTCGGTGCGCTGGATCAGGTCACCGATGTAGTAGATGTTCTCGGCCTTCAGGCAGTTGGCCGAGCGCACGGTCAGTTCCAGCTCGTCCACGGGGCGCAGCAGGATCGGGTCGAACTGCTGCGAGCTGCGCTGCACCGGTGCGTCGAAGGCGGCCAGTTCGCTGCCCTCGAGCTGGGCAAACACGGCCAGCTGCTCCACCAGGATCTTGGCCGAGGCGCGCACGGCGTCTTCGGCGGTGATGGCGCCATTGGTCTCGATCTCGACCACCAGCTTGTCCAGGTCGGTACGCTGCTCGACGCGGGCGCTCTCGACGGTGTAGGACACGCGCTTCACGGGCGAGAACGAGGCATCCAGAACGATGCGGCCGATCGACTTGGTCGGCTCGTCCGCATAGCGACGCATCGTGCCAGGCACGTAGCCGCGGCCCTTTTCGACCTTGATCTGCATGTCCAGCTTGCCGCCTTGCGACAAGTGGGCGATCACGTGGTCGGGGTTGATGATCTCGACATCGTGCGGGGTCTGGATGTCGGCAGCCGTGACCGGGCCTTCGCCATCTTTGCGCAGCGACAGGGTGACCTCGTCACGGTTGTGGAGCTTGAACACCACGCCCTTGAGGTTCAGCAGGATGGAGACGACGTCTTCCTGGACGCCATCGATCGACGAGTACTCGTGAAGCACACCAGCGATGGTGACTTCGGTTGCCGAGTACCCGACCATCGAGGACAGCAGGACGCGGCGCAGCGCGTTACCCAGCGTATGGCCGTAGCCACGCTCGAAGGGCTCCAGGGTCACCTTGGCGCGATTGGGCGCCAGCTGTTCCACGTTGATGGACTTGGGTTTCAGCAATTGGGTCTGCATGCAGGACTTCCTCTCAATACCCCCGGCTCGTTACACCGGTAAGGCTGGTGAAGCACCCGGTGTCGGCGTCCGGCCACCAGGAACGAAAAACAAAAGGACGGGACGCACGACGCGCCCGCCCGGGCCCCTTAGCGGGAATACAGTTCGACGATCAGCGATTCGTTGATGTCGGCACCGAATTCGTCGCGATCGGGCACTTTCTTGAAGGTGCCTTCGGCCTTGTCGGCGTTGACTTCCACCCAGGCCGGGATGCCGACCTGCTGGGCCAGTTGCAGCGCCTCGACCACGCGGTTCTGCTTCTTGGACTTGTCACGCACGGAGACGATGTCGCCGGCTTGAACCAGGTAGGAGGGAATGTTCACCGGCTTGCCGTTGACCGTGATGGCCTTGTGCGAAACCAGCTGGCGCGCTTCGGCGCGGGTCGAACCAAAGCCCATGCGGTACACCACGTTGTCCAGGCGGGACTCGAGGATGAACAGCAGGTTGGCGCCGGAATTGCCCTTGCGGCGAGAGGCTTCAGCGAAGTAGCGGCGGAACTGCTTTTCCAGCACGCCGTACATGCGCTTGACCTTCTGCTTCTCGCGCAGCTGCAGACCGAAGTCGGAGGTGCGCTGGCCCGAGGTGCGGCCGTGCTGGCCGGGCTTGGAATCGAATTTGGCCTTGTCGCTGATGGAGCGGCGGGCGCTCTTCAGGAACAGGTCGGTGCCTTCACGGCGGGACAGTTTGGCCTTGGGGCCGAGGTAACGTGCCACGTTGCTTCCTTCTTGATCTGCCGCAGCCTATTGCTGCGGGAGCCGGCGCCCTGGGGGTGCCGGCGGTGGGCTTGGTTAAAAAACGTTGAAGCGCGTGCTGCAGGTGATCGCAAGGGCGATCAGATGCGGCGGCGTTTCTGGGGACGGCAGCCGTTGTGCGGGACGGGCGTCACGTCGGCGATGGACGTGATACGGATACCCAGCGCAGCCAGCGCGCGCACCGACGACTCGCGACCCGGGCCGGGGCCCTTGATCTCGACGTCGAGGTTCTTGATGCCTTGCTCGATGGCGGCGCGGCCGGCCACTTCGGACGCGACCTGCGCGGCGAAGGGGGTGGACTTGCGCGAACCCTTGAAGCCCTGGCCGCCGGAGGAGGCCCAGGACAGGGCGTTGCCCTGGCGATCGGTGATGGTGATGATCGTGTTGTTGAAGGACGCGTGCACGTGGCAGACGCCGTCGGACACGTTCTTGCGAACCTTTTTGCGCACACGCTGCGCGGCGTTGTTGGCGGGAGCCTTGGCCATGTCTGTTCTCTTTCCCGTTTATTTCTTCAGAGCCTGAGCCGCCTTGCGCGGACCCTTGCGGGTGCGAGCGTTGGTGCGGGTACGCTGGCCGCGCATCGGCAGGCCACGGCGATGACGGAAGCCGCGGTAGCAACCGATGTCCATCAGACGCTTGATGTTCATGGTCGTCTCGCGACGCAGGTCGCCTTCGATCGTGAGCAGACCGATCTGGTCGCGGATCTTTTCCAGATCGGCGTCGGTCAGGTCCTTGACCTTCTTGGCGTAATCGATGCCGCAGGCCTCGCAGATCTTGCGGGCGCGGGTACGACCAATGCCGAAGATGGCGGTCAGGCCGATCTCGGTGTGCTTGTGCGGCGGGATGTTGATGCCAGCGATACGTGCCATATGCGTCTTTCCTTAACTCTCTAATCAGCCCTGGCGCTGCTTGTGCCGCGGATCGGTACAGATCACGCGGACCACGCCCTTGCGGCGGATGATCTTGCAGTTGCGGCAGATCTTCTTGACGGAAGCCGAAACTCTCATTTGCTTTTCTCCTAAATTCCTGGTCGTGACTTCAGCCGCCGGCCGAAGTCTTGAAATTGGCTTTTTTCAGCAGCGACTCGTACTGCTGGGACATCAGGTAGTTCTGCACCTGGGCCATGAAGTCCATCGTGACCACCACGATGATCAGCAGCGAGGTGCCGCCGAAATAGAACGGGACGTTGTACTTCAGGATCAGGAACTCGGGCAGCAGGCACACGAGCGTGATGTACAGAGAACCGGCCAGCGTGAGGCGCAGCAGAATCTTGTCGATGTAGCGGGCGGTCTGGTCACCGGGGCGAATGCCCGGGATGAAGGCGCCGCTCTTCTTCAGGTTGTCCGCGGTCTCACGGCTGTTAAAGACCAACGCGGTGTAGAAGAAGCAGAAGAAGATGATGGCTGCGGCATACAGCATCACGTAGATCGGCTGCCCGGGGGCGAGCGTCGAGGCGATGTCACGCAGCCAGGTCATGGACTCGCCGGTCGAGAACCAGCCCACCACCGTGGCCGGCAGCAGGATGATGGACGAGGCGAAGATGGGCGGAATCACGCCGGCCATGTTCAGTTTGAGCGGCAGGTGCGAGGACTGGCCCCCGTAAACCTTGTTGCCCACCTGGCGACGTGCGTAGTTCACCAGGATCTTGCGCTGGCCGCGCTCGACGAAGACCACGAAATAGGTCACCAGCACCACCAGGGCGACGATGATCAGCGCCACCAGGATGTTCATGGCGCCGGTACGCACAAGCTCCAGCAGTCCACCCATCGCGCTGGGCAAACCCGCCGCGATGCTGGCAAAGATCAGGATCGAGATGCCGTTGCCCAGGCCCCGCTCGGTGATCTGCTCACCCAGCCACATCAGGAACATGGTGCCAGCGGTCAGGCTGATCACGGCCGTCAGGCGAAAGCCGAAGCCGGGGTCGATCACCAGACCGGGCGAGCTTTCCAGGGCGATCGCGATGGACAGCGACTGGAAGATGGCCAGGCCCAGGGTGCCGTAGCGGGTGTACTGCGTGATCTTGCGGCGGCCAGATTCGCCTTCTTTCTTCATCTGCTCGAACGTCGGGACGACGTAGGTGAGCAGCTGCATGATGATCGAGGCCGAGATGTAGGGCATGATGCCCAGCGCAAAGATCGCGAAGCGAGACAGCGCGCCACCCGAGAACATGTTGAACAGGTTCAGGATGCCGCCTTCTTGCCCCTTGAACAGGGACTGCAGCTGGCCAGGGTCGATACCGGGCACAGGGATATGCGCACCGATCCGATAGACGATCAGCGCGAGCAGCAAGAAGACCAGCCGGCGACGCAGGTCGCCGAACTTGCCGGTCTTTGCAATCTGAGCTGCGCTAGTGGCCACGCGTGATTACCTTCTTGTCGCCAGGATCAGGCCAGGCTGCCGCCGGCGGCTTCGATGGCCGCCTTGGCGCCCGCGGTGGCACCGATGCCATTGAGCTTGACCGCGCGCTTGATCTCACCCGACTTGATGACCTT
This sequence comes from Pseudomonadota bacterium, assembly GCA_041169755.1. GTDB lineage: Bacteria > Pseudomonadota > Gammaproteobacteria > Burkholderiales > Burkholderiaceae_C > Ramlibacter. The sequence goes on from JBEEIS010000089.1 coordinate 4,694, forward strand.
GACCACCTTGGCGATCTCGGGCACCAGGCCTGCGGCCTTGAGCGTCAGCAGGTCGACTTCGGCAGCGCCGAGGGCTTCGAGCTTGGACAGGGAGATCTCGGCGTTGAACTTCAGCAGGTGCGACTTGAAGCCGCGCTTGGGAAGACGACGCTGCAGCGGCATCTGGCCGCCTTCGAAACCAACCTTGTGGTAGCCGCCCGAACGCGACTTCTGGCCTTTGTGGCCACGGCCGGCGGTTTTGCCCAGGCCGGAACCGATGCCGCGGCCGACGCGGCGCTTGGCATGCTTGGCGCCCGCTGCGGGCTTGATGTCATTGAGTTGCATCGTGTGCCTCTTAGAGGACCTTGACCAGGTAGCTGATCTTGTTGATCATGCCGCGCACCTCGGGGGTGTCCTTGAGCTCGCTCACGCTATTGAGCTTGCGCAGGCCCAGGCCACGGACGGTGGCGCGGTGCGACTCTTTCGTGCCGATCGGGCTGCGAACCAGCTGGATCTTGACGGTTTGGGGGTTTGCCATGAGGGAACTCCGATCAGGCCGCGAACAGGTCTTCGACCGACTTGCCGCGCTTGGCCGCCACTTCCGAGGGGGTGGTGGAGTTGCGCAGCGCGTCAAAGGTGGCGCGGACCATGTTGTAGGGGTTGGTCGATCCGTGGCTCTTGGCCACGATGTCGGTGATGCCCATCACTTCGAAGACGGCGCGCATCGGGCCGCCAGCGATGATGCCGGTACCCTTGGGCGCGGGCATCATCATGATGCGGGCGGCGCCGTGCTGGCCATGCACCGCGTGGTGAATGGTGCCGTTCTTCAGGGAAACCTTGGTCATGTTGCGGCGGGCCTCTTCCATGGCCTTTTGCACGGCAGCGGGCACTTCCTTGGACTTGCCCTTGCCCATACCGACGCGACCGTCACCGTCGCCCACCACGGTCAGTGCGGCGAAGCCGAGAATCCGGCCACCCTTCACCACCTTGGTGACGCGGTTGACCGCGATCATCTTTTCGCGCATGCCGTCTTCCGGCCCGTCGCCTTGCGTCTTTGCGATGATTTTTGCCATCTTGTGTATCCGTGTGCGTTAGAACTGCAGGCCCGCTTCACGGGCGGCATCGGCCAGCGCCTTGACGCGGCCGTGGTAGGCGAAGCCCGAGCGATCAAAGGCGACCTTCTCGATGCCGGCGGCCTTGGCCTTCTCGGCGATCATCTTGCCGATGACCTGCGCGGCGGCGGTGTTGCCACCCTTGCCGGAGGCGCCGAGCGACTTGCGCACGTCGGCCTGAGCGGTGGAGGCGCAAGCCAGCACCTTGCTGCCGTCTTCGGAGATGACAGCGGCGTAGATGTGCAGGTTGGTGCGATTGACGGTCAGACGCGCGACGCCTTGCTGGGCAATGCGGATGCGGGTCTGGCGGGCGCGGCGAAGGCGCTGCTCTTTCTTGGTCAACATCGTGCGGCCCCTTACTTCTTCTTGGTCTCTTTGATCGTGATCTTTTCGTCCGCGTAGCGGATGCCCTTGCCCTTGTAGGGCTCGGGCGGACGAATGGCACGGATCTCGGCGGCGACCTGGCCGACGCGCTGGCGGTCGGCACCGGAGATGATGATCTCGGTGGGGCCGGGCGTGGCGACCTTGATGCCCGCAGGCATGTCCTTGTTGACGGGGTGCGAGAAGCCCACCGCCAGGTTCAGCTTGGTACCGGTGGCCTGGGCCTTGAAGCCCACGCCGACCAGGGACAGCTTTTTCTCGAAGCCCTTGGTCACGCCGACGACCATGTTGTTCACCAGCTGGCGCATGGTGCCGCTCATGGCGTTGGCTTCACGGGATTCGTCGGCCGGAATGAAGGTCAGCTTGCCGCCTTCGTTGCTCACTTTGACCAGGGCGTTCTGGGCGAGCGACAGCTGGCCGCCGGCGCCTTTCACGCTGATCTGGTCTTCCTTTATCGACACGTCCACACCCTGGGGGACGGCGACCGGCATTTTTCCTACGCGGGACATTGTTCGTTTCCTTCCCTTAGGCGACGTAGCACAGCACTTCGCCGCCCACGCCGGTGGCGCGCGCCTTGCGATCGGTCATCACGCCCTTGGGGGTGGTGACGATGGCCACACCCAGACCGTTCATGACCTGGGGGATGGCGTCGCGGCCCTTGTACACGCGCAGGCCAGGACGGCTCACGCGCTCGATGCGCTCGATCACCGGGCGACCGGCGTAGTACTTCAGCGAAATTTCGAGTTCGGACTTGCCGGCATCGATCTTGACCTGGAAGCCGTCGATGTAGCCCTCGTCCTTCAGGACCTGGGCAATGGCCACCTTCACTTTGGAAGAGGGCACGCTCACCGTGGGCTTGGCCACCATCTGCGCGTTGCGGATGCGGGTCAGCAGATCGGCAATGGGATCACTCATGCTCATGTTGTTCTCTCCTGCCTGTCTTACCAGCTGGCCTTGATCACGCCAGGGATGTCGCCTGCGAAGGCCATCTCACGGATCTTGCTGCGGGCCAGACCGAACTGGCGGAAGGTGCCACGCGGACGGCCCGTGATCTCGCAGCGATTGCGCTGACGGGTCGGGTTGGCGTTGCGGGGCAGTTTTTGAAGGGCCAGACGAGCAGCGGCGCGCTCTTCTTCGGACTTCTTGACATCGCCGGCGATGGCCTTGAGTTCCGCGTGTTTCTTCGCGTACTTGGCAACCAGTTTGTCTCGCTTGAGCTCGCGCTCGATCAAAGCTACTTTAGCCACGATGTACCTTCAATTCTTGAACGGGAAACGGAAGCCGGCGAGGAGCGCCTTGCACTCTTCGTCGTTCTTGGCCGTGGTAGTGATGCTGATGTTCAGGCCACGCAGCGCATCCACCTTGTCGTACTCGATCTCGGGGAAGATGATCTGTTCCTTGACGCCGATGTTGTAGTTGCCACGGCCGTCAAAGGCGCGCCCGGAGATGCCGCGGAAGTCGCGCACGCGGGGCAGGGCCACGGTGACGAAGCGGTCCAAGAATTCGTACATGCGCGTGCCGCGCAGGGTCACCATGGTGCCAATGGCCTGGCCTTCACGGATCTTGAAACCGGCGATGGCTTTCTTGGCCTTGGTGACCACGGGCTTCTGGCCGGCGATCTTGGTGAGGTCGGAGACGGCGTTGTCCATGACCTTCTTGTCGGCGACGGCTTCCGAGACACCCATGTTCAAGGTGATCTTGGTGATGCGGGGCACCTCCATCGGGGACTTGTAGCCGAACTTGGCGGTCAACTCGGGGACCACCTTCTCGCGATAGTGCTGTTGCAGTCGTGCCATGGTCATGCTGCCTTGATTGCTTCGCCGGAGGACTTGAACACGCGCACGCGCTTGTCACCCTCGACCTTGATGCCCACGCGATCGGCCTTGCCGGTGGCGGGATTGAAGATGGCCACGTTGGACTGGTGGATCGGCATGGATTTCTCCACGATGCCGCCGGTGGTGCCCTTCATGGGGTTGGGCTTGGTGTGCTTCTTCACCAGGTTGATGCCCTCGACGACGAGCTTCTCGTCGTCTTTGCGCAGGACCACCTTGCCACGCTTGCCCTTGTCACGGCCGGCGAGGATGATGACCTCGTCGCCTTTGCGAATCTTGTTCATGGCTGTACCTCTTACAGGACTTCAGGGGCCAGGGACACGATCTTCATGAACTTCTCGGTACGCAGCTCGCGCGTGACCGGGCCGAAGATGCGGGTGCCAATGGGCTCCAGCTTGTTATTCAGAAGCACGGCGGCGTTGCCGTCGAACTTGACCAGGGAGCCATCGCCACGGCGGATGCCCTTGGCGGTGCGAACCACCACAGCGCTGTAGACCTCGCCTTTTTTGACGCGGCCGCGCGGAGCAGCTTCCTTGATGCTCACCTTGATGATGTCGCCTACGCTGGCGTAGCGACGCTTGGAGCCACCGAGCACCTTGATGCACAGCACGGATTTCGCGCCCGTGTTGTCGGCGACTTCGAGCCGGGATTCAGTCTGGATCATTTCAAAATATTCCCAACTTGTATCCAGTGCCGCGCAGTTGCATGACACCGGATCAGTCTTGGGCCTGTCGGCGCCTGGGGTAAGCCAGGCTTCGATTAGGCAGAAATCAGGCCTCGCTCCCCTGGACACTCCATGAAGAGGCAAAACCCAACGCTCGCCAAAAAATAGGCGAGCTCACGATTATGCCTGAAAACTCGATCGCGTCAAGCGCTCGTCATGGCCGGACCTTCAGCCGCAGGCAGATAGGTGCCCCCAAGGGTCCGGAAATCGGCCTCCTGGGGGTCGGCGCCGGTCTCCTGGCGCAGAAGGGCGGCCACCTCCCCGGCCAGGTCGGCCGCCAGGCGGGCGTCCAGAAACAGAAGGCGCGAGCGCCGGGCCAGGACGTCTTCCACGGTGCGGGCGTATTCGTGGCGGGCGGCGAAGCGCACCATGGCCTCGGTCAGGCCGCCGCCCAGAACCCGGTCGGCGCCAGGCAGGGCCTGGATCGCAGGAGCCTCGGCACCATACAGATGCAAGCCCGGGGGCTGGCCCAGGTCGTTGGCGCGGGCTGCTGCTTGCGCACCAACAAGAGGTAAGTTAGTGGTCACACCCTTTTTAGACTCGGTGAGTAAAGGGTCGAGCAGGCCCTGGTCTGCGCAGTGGGCGAGAACATCCTGGGCCATCGCGCGGTAGGTGGTCCACTTGCCACCGGTCACGGTCACCAGGCCCGAGGGGCTGGTCTGAACCGTGTGCTCGCGGCTGATGGCGCGGGTGGCACCCGCCTCCTCCTGGCCAGGCCGGACCAGCGGCCGCAAGCCGACCCACTGGCTACGCACATCCTGGCGGGTAGGGGTGCGCACAAGATAGCGGCCGATTTCAGACAGGATGAAGTCCACCTCGGCGTCCTGGGCCTGCGGCTCGCGGGGCAGGTCGTCGCGGGGGGTGTCGGTGGTGCCCAGGATCACTTTGCCGAGCCAGGGAACGGCAAACAGCACCCGGCCGTCGGCCGTGCGGGGCACGAGCAGGGCTTGCCGCCCCGCAAGGAAATCGGCGTCGACGACCAGGTGCACGCCCTGGCTGGGGGTCACCAGGGGCCGAACCGCCCGGCCTGTGGCCTCGCCATCGCGCTGGCGCAGGGCGTCGACCCAGACACCGGTGGCATTGACCACGCAGCCGGCCTGGACCTGGAAGGTGCGACCCGTTTCGCGGTCCCGGGCATGCAGGCCGGTCACGCGGCCCGCCTCGTGGGCCAAGCCGGTGACTTCGCAGTGATTGACGACGAGCGCGCCTTCGCGGGCCGCGGTGCGGGCCAGGGCAACGGCCAGACGGGCGTCGTCGAACTGGCCGTCCCAGTAGCGCACGCCGCCTTTCAGGCCTTCGCCGCGCAGGGTGGGCAGGGCCTGCAAAGCCTCGCCCCGCCCGAGGAATTCGGTACGTCCCAGGCCCGCGGCGCCGGCCAAGGCGTCATAGGCCTTCAGGCCCACGCCGTAGAACGGCAGCTCCCACCAGCGGTAAGCCGGCATGATGAAGGCCAGGGGCTGGGCCAGGTGGGGCGCATTGCGAAGCAAGGTGGTGCGCTCGTGCAGGGCCTCGCGCACCAGGGACAGATTGCCTTGCGCGAGGTAGCGCACGCCGCCGTGCACGAGCTTGGTGGCGCGGGACGAGGTGCCGCCCGCGAAATCGTGCGACTCCAGAAGCACCACCGAAAGGCCGCGCGCTGCAGCGTCCAGAGCGACCCCGAGACCGGTGGCGCCGCCACCAATGACAGCCAGGTCGTAGCGCCGAGGTTGCGCCAATCGATCCAGTAACTGCGATCGTTGCATCCTGCAATTGTGGCCTAGCGGCCTGCGTGGCTCGCTGCCACCCAGGGGTACCGGATCAGGCGGGGATAGACTCGCGCGATGACTGACAGCGCCCCCACCTTTCTGCAAGAACCCCTGGCTTTCATTGGCGGGGGCAACATGGCCAGCGCCATCATCGGCGGACTGATCGGGCAAGGTCTGCCAGCCTCCGCGATCGAGGTGGTGGAGCCTTTCGAAGAAGCGCGCGCGCGCCTGCAGCAGGCGTTCGGCGTTCAGGCGATGGCCGCGCCGGGGTCGCAGCTGCAACGCGCCTCGCTGGTGGTGTGGGCGGTCAAGCCACAGATGTTCAAGGACGCGGCCGCCCAAGTGCGCCCGCATCTGGCGCAGCCTCTGCACCTGAGTGTGGCGGCCGGCATCCGCTCGGACAGCATCGCGGCATGGTTGGCCACCGAACGCGTGGTGCGCTCCATGCCGAACACCCCGGCGCTGGTGGGCCAGGGCATGACGGCCTTGTTCGCTCGCGCGGGTGCGAGCGCCGACGACCGTGCGCGGATCGAGCAAGTGATCGCGACCACCGGCGAATTCCTGTGGGTCGAAAGCGAGAAGCACCTGGACGCGGTGACCGCGCTGTCCGGGTCGGGTCCGGCCTATGTGTTTCTGTTCCTGGAAGCGATGATCGAGGCGGGCGCGCAGATGGGTCTGACGCGCGAGCAGGCCAAGCGCCTGGGGATCGCCACTTTCGCGGGTGCGTCAGAGCTGGCGCGTCGTTCCGAGGAGCCACCCGCGGTGCTGCGCGAACGCGTGACATCCAAGGGCGGCACCACCTTCGCGGCGCTGACCGCGATGCAGCAGGCCCAGGTACCGCAGGCTTTCATTCAAGCCATGCACGCTGCCTACCAGCGCGCGGGAGAACTGGGCGACGAATTCGGCAAGGCCTGAGCACGTCGGCTGCGCCCGTCAGCGCAGCGCATAACCAGCGGCCACACCGGCAAAGACGGTGAACCCCAGCCAGTGGTTGACGCGAAAGGCGCGAAAGCACCCCTCGCGGGTGCGCTCGCGGATCAAGGTGTAGTGCCACAGCGCCTGCGCGCCCGCAGCGGCCAGAGCCAGCGCGTAGGGCGCGCCCGCAAGCTGCGACCAGAGCAGCCCGGCCCAGGACACGAGGAACACCGCATAGCAGCCCATGACCACCGCCACATCGGCGTGGCCCCAGGTGATCGCAGAGGTCTTCATGCCAATGCGCAGGTCGTCGTCGCGGTCGACCATGGCGTATTCGGTGTCGTAGGCCAGCACCCAGAACAGGTTGGCCACGAGTAGCGCCCAGGCCAGTGCGGGCACCTCGCCGCGCACCGCGGCAAAGGCCATGGGAATGCCGAAGCTGAAGGCCACGCCCAGCACCGCCTGCGGCAGGGACACCACGCGCTTGGCGTAGGGATAGAGCACCGCGATGGCCAACGCCGCAAAGGACCATGCGATGGTGGCGGCGTTGGTGGTGAGCACCAGGGCGAAGGCAGCCAACGCCAGCACCGCGCCCACGGCCAGCGCCTCGCGCGGGGACACGCGGCCCGAGGTGACGGGGCGCTGCGCGGTGCGCTTGACGTGGCGGTCGAAGTCGCGATCAGCGACGTCGTTGATGCAGCAGCCGGCACTTCGCATCAGGATGGTGCCCAGCACGAAGACCGCCAGCAGGTGCCAGCCGGGAAAGCCCCCCGCCGCCACCCACAGCCCACCCAACGTCGGCCACAGGCACAGGAGCCAGCCGGCGGGTCGGTCCCATCGAATCAGGTCCAGGTACAAGCGCAGTCGCTGCAGGGGACCTGCGGGAGGCAGGGGCGCTTCAGACGGGACCTGGGGTGTCATGGATCGGGCTCAGTCTTCGCTCAATCTTCGAGCAGCGAGCGCAGCATCCAGGCGGTCTGCTCGTGGTGGGTCATGCGCTGCGTGAGCAGGTCGGCGGTGGGCTCGTCGCTGCACTGGTCGGCCATCGGGAACAGTTCGCGAGCGGTGCGGGCTACCGCTTCGTGGCCATCGACCAAGATGCGCACCATCTCCGTCGCGGAGGGCGGCTGGCGCGGCGCATCAGGCAGGGAGGTGAGTTCGCCAAAACGCGCGTAACCGCCGGGGGCGGTGTGGCCCAGTGCGCGGATGCGCTCAGCGATCGGGTCGATCGCGTTCCACAGCTCGGTGTACTGGACCATGAACATCGAATGCAGGGAAGTGAACATCGGTCCCTTGACGTTCCAGTGAAAGTTGTGGGTGGACAGGTAGAGGGTGAAGGTGTCGGCAAGCAGGCGCGACAGGCCCTGCGCGATCGCCGCGCGGTCGTCTTCGCTGATGCCGATCTGGAGGAGGGGGGCGGTGGACGTGGCCATGGAAGCTCCTTGCAACAGGTCTGGGAGGGCCAGGCACTTTACGGGGCGAGCCGCACGCAGGGCAAGCACATCCTCGCGATCGGCGTCATTGCCTGACACGCATCAGGACAGTCGTTTGACACCGGGCAGCTCGCAGGCATAGATGGCGTTGCGAAGCGCAGCGATGGCCTCGTACCGCGTGAAGCTGCGCCGCCAGGCCAGCACCACACGTCGGTACGGCACGTCGCCGTCGGCGAAGGGGATGTACTTCACGTAGGCGCGGGCGTCCTTGCGGCGCTTGGCGCTGGACGTTTCCATCGCCTCGTCACTGACGGACAGGCGCGGCACCAGGGTGACGCCCATGCCGGCAGCCACCATGTGCTTGATGGTCTCGAGCGACGAACCCTCGAAGCTTTTGCGTATGCCCTCGGCGTCGCTGGAAAAGCGGGCGAACTCGGGGCAGACCTCGAGTACGTGATCGCGAAAGCAATGACCGGCCCCGAGTAGCAGCATGGTCTCGCTCTTGAGTTCCTGCGAGGTGATGGTGGCCTTCGAGGCCAGGGGATGGGCGCTGGGCACGGCAGCCATGAAGGGCTCGTCATACAAAGAGGCAATCGCGAGGCCCGTGTCGGGAAAGGGCTCGGCCAGGATGGCGCAGTCGATCTCGCCGGTGCGCAGCATCTCCAGCAGGCGCACAGTGAAGTTCTCTTGCAGCATCAGCGGCATCTGCGGCGTGCGCTCGATGGCCTCGCGCACCAGGCCGGGCAGGAGGTAGGGGCCGATGGTGTAGATCACGCCCAGCTTCAGAGGGCCCGAGAGCGGGTCCTTGCCCCGCTTGGCGATTTCCTTGATGGACGCGGCCTGCTCCAGCACGCTTTGCGCCTGGCGCACGATCTCCTCGCCCAGGGGCGTGATGGACACCTCGTTGGCGCTGCGCTCGAAAAGCTTGACCTCGAGTTCGTCCTCGAGCTTCTTGATGGCGACCGAGAGCGTGGGTTGCGAGACGAAGCACGCCTCTGCCGCCTTGCCGAAATGCCGCTCGCGCGCGACAGCGACGATGTATTTGAGTTCGGTGAGGGTCATGTCCGCGTACAGGTGAGTTCAGGCCTTGAGGTAGTCGGATTTTCCACCCAGCCAGCGGGCCACGTGGCGTTCGGCCAATTCGGGGTGGCGATCGAGCACCGCGGGAGCCAGCGCACGTACTGCCTCCAGCAGGGGGCGGTCGGCCTCCAGGTCGGCGAAGCGAAGGAGCGGCGCACCCGACTGGCGCGCCCCCAGAAATTCGCCAGGCCCGCGGATTTCCAGATCGCGACGGGCGATCTCGAAGCCGTCGTTGGTCTCGGCCATGGCCTTCAGGCGCTCGCGGGCGGTCTCGCCCAGGCGGCCGTTCTCGCCCGCGGCATACAGCAGCACGCAGGCTGAAGCCGCCGCGCCGCGCCCGACACGCCCGCGCAGCTGGTGCAGCTGCGACAGGCCAAAGCGCTCGGCATGCTCGATCACCATGAGCGAGGCGTTGGGCACATCCACGCCCACCTCGATGACGGTGGTGGCGACCAGCACCCCCATCTCGCCAGACTCGAACAGGGACATCACCGCCTTCTTCTCGGCCACGGGCATGCGCGAATGCAGCAGGCCCACCAGGATGCCGGGCAGGGCCTCGCCCAAGGCCTGGTGGGTGGCCGTGGCGTTGGTGAGGTCCAGCGCCTCGCTCTCTTCGATCAAGGGGCACACCCAGTAGGCCTGGCGCCCTGCCTGTACCTGCACGCGGATCCGATCGATCACCTGGTCGCGGCGCGTGTCGGCGATGACCTTGGTAACGACAGGCGTGCGGCCCGGGGGGAGTTCATCGAGGGTAGAGACATCGAGATCGGCGTAGTAGCTCATGGCCAGCGTGCGCGGGATGGGCGTAGCCGACATCATCAGCAGGTGCGGCTCGACGCCTGCATCCCGCATTTTTTCGCGTAGGGCCAGACGCTGCGCCACGCCGAAGCGGTGCTGCTCGTCGATGATGGCCAGCGCCAGCTTCTGAAACTGCACCTGCTCCTGAATCACCGCGTGCGTGCCCACGATCAAGGCTGCCTCGCCGCTGGCGATGAGAGCCAGCATCTCGGCGCGCTCCTTCTTCTTCTGGCTGCCAGTCAGCCAGGCCACGCGCTGGCCGCGGGGAGCCAGCAGGGGCTCGAGCCAGCCGATCAACTTGCGGAAATGCTGCTCGGCGAGGATTTCGGTGGGCGCCATGAGCGCGCACTGCGCGCCGGCGTCGATGGCCACCGCGGCGGCCAGGGCGGCGACCACGGTCTTGCCCGAGCCGACATCGCCTTGGAGCAAGCGGTGCATCGGGACCGGGCGCGCCAGGTCGGCGGCGATCTCCTGGCCCACCCGGTGCTGCGCGCGCGTGAGGCCAAAGGGCAGCGCCGCGAGCAGTTGCTCGTGCAGGCCACCCTGCGTGGCCACCAGGGCCGGCGCGCGCAGCACGTCGCGTTCGCGCTTGCTTTGCAGCTGCGACAGTTGCTGCGCGAGGAGTTCCTCGGCCTTCAGGCGCTGCCAGGCCGGATGGCTGCGGTCCTCCAGCGTGGCCAGGGGCGTGCGCGGACCGGGGTGGTGCAAGAACTGCAGCGCCTCGCGCAGCCCCCACGCCGGGTCCAGTCCGACACGGGCAGCCAGCCCGGGCGGGAAGGTGTCGGACAGGTCGGCGCGCGCCAGGCCCGAGAGCACCGCCTTGCGCAGGTAGGTCTGGGGCAGCGTGGCCACGGTGGGATAGACCGGCGTGAGCGCCTCGGGCAGCGGGCCCTGGGCCGGGCGACACACCGGGTGTACCATCTGCCAGCCAAACAGGCCGCCACGCAGTTCGCCCCGCGCGCGGATGCCGGTGCCCACCGCCAGCGACTTTTGCTGCGCGGGATAGAAGCTGAAGAAACGCAGCTGGCAGGTGTCGGTGCCGTCGTCGAGCGTGACCACCAACTGGCGCCGCGGGCGGTAGGCGATCTCGCTGGCGGTGACCGTGCCCTCGACCTGCACGGTGTCGCCTTCGCGCGCATCGCGCAGGCGGGTCAGGCGGGTTTCGTCCTCATAGCGCAGGGGCAGGTGCAGCGCCAGGTCAATGTCGCGCGCGAGGCCCAGCTTGCGCAGGGCCTTCTGGGGCGCGGACAGGGGCTTGCTGCCTTGCATGGGACAATTTTGCCTCTTCCGACCGCCCGGATTCGCGGGCGCCATTCACTTCTTGGCACGGGCCTGTCCAGCCCTCAAGCGCATGCGCACCTACACCACCGGCGACTTCGATTTCGCCCTGCCCCCCGAGCTGATCGCCCAGCACCCCGCTGCGGAACGCAGCGCCTCGCGCCTGCTCGATGGTCGCGGCCCCCAACCCGTCGACCGTATCTTCCGTGACCTGCCGGGCCTGCTGCGCGCGGGCGACCTGCTGGTGTTCAACGACACACAGGTGGTGAAAGCGCGCCTCTTTGGCGAGAAGCCCACCGGGGGCAAGCTGGAACTGCTGATCGAACGCGTGTTGACCGGTCATGAGGTCGTGGCCCACATGAAGGTGAGCAAGAAGCCGCCCGCAGGGACGGTGCTGCGCATGGACGGCGGCTTCGAGGCGACCCTGCTCGGGCGCTGGCCGCAGGACGACGGTCCGCTGTTCCGCCTGCGCTTCTCGGGCGAGCCGCACGAGCTGATGGCGCGCCACGGCCATGTGCCCTTGCCGCCCTACATCGAGCACGCCGACACGGCCGACGACGAGCGCCGCTACCAGACGGTGTTCGCGAAGCACCCGGGCGCGGTAGCGGCCCCGACCGCCGCCCTGCATTTCGACGAAGGCGTGCTGGCGGACCTGCAAGGCCGGGGCATCGAGCGCGCCAGCGTGACCCTGCATGTGGGCGCGGGTACCTTCCAACCCGTGAAGACCGAGAACATCGCCGAGCACCAGATGCACAGCGAGTGGTATGACGTACCGGCAACCACGCAAGAGGCCATCGCCGCAACCCGCGCGCGGGGCGGACGGGTGCTGGCGGTGGGAACGACCACGGTACGCACGCTGGAATCCTGGGCGGCCAGCGGGCAGGCCACAGGCGACACGGCCATCTTCATCACGCCGGGATTCGGTTTCCGGGTGGTGGACTTGATGATCACCAACTTTCACCTGCCTCGCTCCACGCTGATGATGCTGGTGAGCGCGTTTGCAGGGTATGAGCCGGTGATGAATCTTTACCGCCATGCGATCGAAGAACGCTACCGTTTCTTCAGCTACGGCGATGCAATGTTGTTAAGCCCCCCCGAAGCGACCTGCGGTCACCTCCCCCTGTTAGGGGGCGTCACCGGTGGACCGGCAAAGCCGGATCCACGCTGACCCTGGCACTCAAAACCCTCCCGGCACTATTACCCAAGATGCTCGAATTCCAAGTTCTCAAGACCGAAGGCCACGCGCGCCGCGGCACGCTGACCCTGAACCACGGCGTGGTGCAGACCCCGATCTTCATGCCGGTGGGCACCTATGGCACGGTCAAGGGCGTGACGCCGCGCTCGTTGGATGAAATGGGCGCGCAGATCATTCTGGGCAACACCTTCCACCTGTGGATGCGCCCCGGCCTGGACGTGATGCAGCAGTTCGGCGGCCTGCACCGCTTCGAGCAGTGGAAGAGGCCGATCCTCACCGACTCGGGGGGCTTTCAGGTCTGGAGCCTGGGCGAGATGCGCAAGATCAGTGAGGAAGGCGTGAAGTTCGCGTCCCCCGTGAATGGCGACAAGCTCTTTCTCACCCCCGAGATCTCGATGCAGATCCAGACGACGTTGAACAGCGACATCGTGATGCAGTTCGACGAGTGCACACCGTACGAGATCAAGGGCCAGCTCACAACGCATGCGCAGGCGCGCCACTCGATGGAATTGAGCCGGCGCTGGGCGCTGCGCTGCCAGGCCGAATTCGCGCGCCTGGAGAACCCCAACGCGCTCTTTGGCATCGTGCAGGGCGGCATGTTCGAGGACCTGCGCCAGGAGTCGCTGGACGCGCTGGTGGATATGAACTTTCCCGGCTACGCGGTGGGCGGCGTGAGCGTGGGCGAACCCAAGGAAGACATGCTGCGCGTCATGGCGCACACGCCGCACCGCCTGCCGGCGAACAAGCCCCGCTACCTCATGGGTGTGGGCACGCCCGAGGACCTGGTCGAGGGCGTGACACAAGGCGTGGACATGTTCGATTGCGTGATGCCCACGCGCAATGCGCGCAACGGCCACCTGTTCACGCGCTTTGGCGATCTCAAGCTGCGCAACGCTCGCCATCGCAGCGATGAGCGGCCGATCGACGAGACCTGCACCTGCTACACCTGCCGGGGCACGACAGCGGCCGACGGCACGGTGACGGGCGGCTTCTCGCGCGCCTACCTGCACCACCTGGAACGCTGCGGCGAGATGCTGGCGCCGATGTTGGCCAGCATCCACAACCTGCACTACTACCTGAACCTGATGCGCGAGGTGCGCGAGGCCCTGGAGGCCGGTGCGTTCGCAGCGCTTGTGCGTCAGTTCCGAGAGGATCGGGCGCGCGGGGTGTGAGTCTGGGGCCTCAGGAGATCGCGCCGTCCAGGTAGTACCAGCGTCCGTCTTCGCGCACGAAGCGGCTGCGTTCATGCAAGCGATGCGCAGGTCCGCTGCGGGCCGGGCGGCTGCGGGCCACGAATTCAACCTCGGCGCGGTCGGGCCCGGTCTCGCAGTGATCACGCACCTCCAGCCCCAGCCACCGCACGCTGGTATCGAGGTCCAGTGACCCAGGACGCGTCGAAGCGTGCCAGGTGGCGAGCAGGTAATCGCGGTCGCCGCGCACGAAGGCGGTGTAGCGCGATCGCATGAGGGATTCGGCGTCGGGGGCGGGTGCGTGGTGCCAGCGGCCGCAGCAGTCTGCGAAGTTCAGGGTCTGCGCGCGCGATCCACCCCGGCGGCCACAAGGACAAGGACTCGCGGTCAAGACGGTCATGCGGCCCTCACCACCACAAGGCCACGAGGAAGACGCCGATCATCATGAAGGCGAGCACCACCTTGGCCACCAGGCCCGCCATCAGGCCCAGCCAGGTGGCCACACCCACGTGGAGTGCACCCGGCGTGTCGCGGCGTGCCAACCATTCACCGAGAGCGGCGCCCACCAGCGGGAGAAACAACACGCCCACCAGGCCGGTGAAGAGGCCGGCCACCGTACCGATGGCGGCGCCCAGGACCGCCTGGCGGCTCGCGCCCGCTCGGCGTGCACCGAGCAACGCAGCCACATGATCGAGCACCCAGGCTGCGATGGCCATTGCGGTGACAGCGGCGATGGCGCCCCAGCCCACACGGGTGAAGTCGTCGATCCAGGCACCCAGCACGATGCCCGCGAGCACGAACACCGTTCCCGGCAGCGCCGGCAGCAAGGTGCCGGCCAGACCCAGGACGATCAAGGCAGCACTGAGGATCCAGAGCAGGACGTCGGTCACAGCGGGCGCTGAGCGGGCAGGGTGACTAGTCGGACTCGGTGAACACCGTCAACACCCCGGTGTAGCCATACAGGTGGTGACGCGCGATCTCGCCCGCGGCAAAGAAACCGACCAGGGGGACGTCGCCCAACGCATGGCGCACGATCTGCAGCTCGGCGCTCGGGCCGCCGAAGTGTGCGCCGCCGCGTCCGGTGCAGCTGACGTAGACCGCGCCAGCGATGCGCCGCGCGAGCGAGGGCGCGGCCAGGGCCTCGCGCGAGGCCAGTGCGGCCGCCAGGGGCTGACTCACGTCTTCGGGTTCGAGTTCCTCGCGGATCTCGGCGCAGATGCGGGTGAGGTCGGCGCGCGCGGCCTGCGCATGGCGCTGGCAGAACGCCATCGGCATGCCCACCTCGACGCGCTCGGCGATGGCCACGCCACGGCGGCCTGGATCCAGTCCGATGATGTGACGCACGCGCACGTCGGCGCCGAAGCTGCCGGTGCGGCCCACCGCCTGCTGGCCCTGTGTCGTCAGGCCGACCAGGGTCGCGCGCAGGACGGCCATGGCCTCCTGCGGCCTGTCCAGAGAGATGCCCAGGTCCGACAGCAGCAGGTCCAAGGCTGGCTGGCCGTCGATCTCCAGGAGGACATGACCCTCGGCCTGCGTGATGGTGCGCTCGCGGCTCACCGGCTGACAGCCCTGCGTGACGCGCGAGATCAGGTGCACGCCCTCGCCGAACGCCACGCCGGATAGCCCCCCGCTGTAGACGCCGCCGGCAGCGCCTTGTCCGCGGATGTTGCCGTTGCCACCCACCGCGAATTGCACGGTCTCGCCGCGGCTGGAAGCCAGGCCGCCAAAGAGATAGCCGGCGTCGGTGCGGGCCGCCATCTCGGCGATGAGTTCGGCGACGTCGGGCGTCTGGGCGTCGGCATGGACCAAGGCGGTGTGCGGCTCAAAGCCCAGGCCCAGGGGCGCGACCCCGGAGAAGACGCGGTACTGGTCCGGCGGCAAGGCGCACAGCATCACGGCCATCGCGGGTTCGTCGAAGTACTCGACGTTGTTGGCGGCGATGCCCACACCGACGGTGCCGGACCAATCCGTGACCTCGGGAAGTTCAGCCGAGAGGTGATCCAGGATCTCGCGCGCATGGGGCGCGTAGTGGTCGGTGATATAGAGCAGACCCAGTGTCGGCGCGCTGGCGTAATCGGCAAGTGCCATCTGCGCCCTCAGCTGCGCAAGGACCAGCCCCGCCCCCATGGGCCAATGCGGGTGCGTGGCATGGCCGAAGGGGAATAGCTTCATCACGAGAGGGTGGGCCCGAGCCGGGTCAGGCCTGGCCGTTGGTACGGCTGGCGGATTTGCCCGGCTTGCGCGGCTTGCGCGGCTTGCGTGGTGCGGCTGCGGGGGCCGCTGCAGCAGCGGTCGGGGCTGACCGGCGCGCGCCGCCGGAACGGGAGCGGCTGGCGGGCGCCTGAGCCGCCGCTTGGGCGGCCTGCGCGGCCTGGGTCGCTTCCTGCATCGCGGAAGCGGCGATGTGCTGGAACTGCTGCGTGAGGGAGCCCCACCACTGGAGGGGGTCGACGACACCCGCGGCGGGAGCCGCGGACTTCGTGGACTTCGAGGATTTGGCGGCGTCGGGTTCTGGCGCCGGTGCCGGGGCGGCCGCCGCCTGCGGCGTGAGCTTCATCGCCTGCGCGAGGTCCGCCATGCTGCAGTTCATGCCCTTGAGGGTAGCCAGCGTCATCTTCTGGACTTCCAGGGCCTGGATGGTGGCACCCAGGGCCTTGGAGTTCTGCTCGAGCCAGAAGTGGACGGCACGCAACTCCTGGATGCGTTTGTCCAGCTCCTCGACGTCCAGCGTGGGCGCCACCCAGTTGGACAGGCTCGGCATCTGGGGCAGGTTTTCGGTCGTGCCCTTGGCGAGGTTTTGCAGGAAGTCAAAACCGGGAACGAGTTTGGCAAAGCCGTAATGCGACGAGTCGGTCATGGGCGGCACTCCAGGGAAATGGCAATCAGCTTATCAGGCCAGGACATGCCACGTCGAACGCCGAAAAAGTCTGTTGCCTCCCCCGGGCCTCAACGCTTGGGGTGTGACGATCCGTGGCCGTGTTCACTTCCATGGCCGTGACCGTGACCGTGGCCGTGCCCGTGACCGGCATCGCTCGCGTGCGCGCCAGCGGGCGGGCGTGCCGACACGGCCACCTGCAGTTCGACGCGGCGCTCGGCGCCCTTGGCGTCGCGGAGCAACAGGGTCAGCGGCACGCGGGTGTCGGGCTTGAGCGGCGCCTTCAGGTCCATGAGCATGAGGTGATAGCCACCCGGCTTGAGGTCGACCGCCTTGCCCGCGGGCAATGCCAGGGAGGGAATCGAGCGCATGCGCATGACATCGCCCTCGAGCTTCATCTCGTGCACCTCGGCGACGCCGGCCACTGGCGACACCAGGCCCACCAGCGTAAGCGGCTCGCTGGCCGTGAGGCGCATGAAGGCGCCGGTGCCGGCCTGGCCCGGCACGCTGGCGCGGATCCAGGCCGCTTCGACCTTGACCGGGGGGGCGGCCGCGGGCTGGGCCATCGCAGGCAGCACCAGCAGACCGGACAGGAACATGAAGCCTGCGAGCAGGCGGGAGGAAAGGGAAGCCATACGAAGTCCTTTGGAAAGAGGAGGCATGAAAGGAAGCAGGTCATGTGATCGCAGGCGGACACGCCTCGAAGCGCGGGACCTCGAGCCACACCGCCACGCGATGAACCAGGAAAGTGACCGACACCGCCGGACGGGCGGGCGGCGCTGCCGGCGTCAGGCCGACGCGTCGGGCGGCGCGCGCGCCGGGGGCGGCCAGGCCGCCTGCACGTCGGGGCCGATCGCCTGCGGACGCTGCGGCAGGATCGCCACCGACCAGTCCGGCCCCGCCATCACGTGGGGGGCGCTGGGCGGCAGTCCCGCCGGAACGCACTGCGGGCACTCCAGTGCGGTGGGGCTCAGGTCGGTGGTAGCGCCGGACGGGGCGACCCACTTGTAGGCGCCGCCCGAGCAGACCATCTCCAGGGGTCGCGGTGTGACTGCGGGCGACGCCACAGCCACGCCCAGCGACAGCAGGAACCCGGCCAGCACGAGGCGGGCCAAGCAGGTCATGTGCCGCAGGGTTTGCATGGCCTTGATTATCGTTGCCCCGGGTGCCGGGCGCAGGCCGCCTCGGGTAGGCTCCCGGCCATGCGTAGCCTGTTTCATTTCGCCTTCCATGTCACCGACCTCGACGAGGCCCGCCGCTTCTACGGCGGCGTCCTGGGGTGCACCGAGGGCCGCAGCACCGACACCTGGGTCGACTTCGATTTCTTTGGCCACCAGATCTCCCTGCACCGGGGTCAGCCCTTCGCGACGCAGCGCACGGGGCGCGTGGGCGATCAGCTGGTGCCGATGCCGCACTTCGGCCTGGTGCTCGCCCTGCCCGATTGGGAGGCACTGGCCGCGCGCCTGCGCGCCGCGAAGGTCGACTTCGTGATGGAGCCTCAGCTGCGTTTCGCCGGCCAGCCCGGCGAGCAATGGACGATGTTCTTCTGCGACCCCTGCGGCAACCCGATCGAGGTCAAGGGCTTTCGCTCGCTCGAGGGGGTCTACGCGCAGTAGGTCCGTCGCGCGGGCGCACACGCTCGGTAGGACTGCACCTGCAGCGGCAAGGGCCGCCGTGAGATGGCCACCGACACGGTGGCTTGCTACGGTCGCCCGCGATGACCTTCTCCGACGCCCTGTGCCCGTCGTGCGCGCTCTTCCTGGACTTCGACGGCACCCTGGTCGACCTCGTGTCGCACCCCCAGGCAGTGGTCGTCCCCCCGGGGCTGCCTGACACGCTCGGGCGGCTGCGGGATCTGCTCGCAGGCGCCATCGCAGTGGTGAGCGGGCGACCCATCCAGCAGATCGATCGCTTTCTGGCGCCCCTGGTCCTGAGCGTGGCGGGCGTACATGGCGCGGAGCGCCGGCGCGCCGATGGATCGCTGGCCTGGCAGACGGTCAGCCCGATGGACGCGGTGAAAGAGGTGGCCCTGGCGCTGGCACATACCCACCCGGCGCTGGTGGTCGAGACCAAGCGAGGCGCTGTTGCCGTCCATTACCGCCAGGCGCCCCAACTGCAGGCGCTGTGCCTGGCCGCGATGCAGGCGGCGGTCGAACAGTCGCCAGGTCTGACGCTCCTGTGCGGAAAGATGGTGGTAGAGGCCAAGCCCAGTTGCGCCACCAAACGCCAGGCGATCGAGGCCTTTCTGGACGAGGCGCCCTTCGCCGGCCGCACCCCGGTCTTCGTGGGCGATGACACCACCGATGAATCGGGTTTTGCCAGCGTGCAGGAGCGCGGCGGCCTCGGTGTGAAGGTGGGCGAGGGGCCGACCGTGGCTCGGGAGCGGGTGGCCAACCCAGGCGCCATGCGCGAGGTCATGGAGCAGGCCCTGGCCCGCCACAGGGAACGTACACCATGAATAGCAGCGACCTGCAGGCCGGTGGCCTCACGCCGGGGCGCTCACTGAACCTGGGGATGATCGGCAACTGCGCCTTCAGCGCCCTCATCGATCCGGTGGGCTGCATCGTCTGGTGCTGCCTGCCACGCTTTGACGGCGATCCGGTGTTCAACGCGCTGATCGATCCTGGCCCCAACGGCAGCCTCTGGGCCTTCGAGCTGGAGGACTTCATGCGCAGCGAGCAGCGCTACGAGCCTAACACCGCGGTGCTGCGCACACGCCTCTTTGACCGCCTCGGCCAGGGCATCGAGATCACCGACTTCGCGCCGCGCTTTGTCAATCGCGGGCGCACCTTCCGGCCCCTGACCATCGTGCGGCGGGTGCAGGTGCTGGGGGGCTCGCCACGCCTGCGCGTGCTGCTGCGCCCGCGCTTTGACTGGGGCCGCAGCGTGCCCACCACCACCCAGGGCAGCACCCACATCCGGTATGTCGGTCCTTACAGCGCGCTACGACTGAACAGCGACGCGCCGCTGTCGTACATCCTGTCGGAGACCTTCTTCGTCGCGGACCGGCCGATGAATTTCATCCTGGGGCCCGACGAGACGCTGCTCACGGGCATCGAGGACACGGCGCGCGGCTTCGAGCAGCAGACCGGCGACCACTGGAAAAGCTGGTCGCGCGCGCTGTCGCTGCCGCTGGAGTGGCAGGAGGCGGTGATCCGTGCGGCGATCACGCTCAAGCTCTCACTGTTCGAAGACACTGGCGCGATCGTGGCGGCCATGACCACCAGCATTCCCGAGGCGCCGCACAGCGGCCGCAACTGGGACTATCGCTTTTGCTGGTTGCGCGATGCCTTTTTCGTAGTGCGGGCCCTGAACAGCATTTCCGAGGTGGCCACGATGGAGGACTACCTGCACTGGTTGAACAATGTGGTGGTGCGTTCACGCGGCGGTCACATCCAGCCGCTGTATGGCATCGGGCAGGAGGCCTCGCTGCCCGAGTCCGTCCTGGCGCACCTGCCCGGGTACCGCGGGATGGGACCCGTGCGCGTGGGCAACCAGGCGGCGGAACATGTCCAGCACGACGTGTACGGCAATATCGTGCTGGGGGCTTCGCAGGCCTTCCACGACCACCGGCTGTTTCGGCGCTCGGGTCCCACCGAGTTCGGCTACCTGGAGGCGGTGGGAGAACAGGCCTACCGCGTGTACGACCAGCCCGATGCCGGCATGTGGGAGCTGCGCACCCGCGCGCGCGTGCACACCTCGTCGGCGCTGATGTCGTGGGCCGCATGCGACCGCCTGGCCAAGGTGGCCCAGGTGCTGAGCCTGCCCGAGCGGGTCACCTACTGGCGTGCACGCGCGGAGACCATCCGCACGCGCATCCTGCACGAGGCCTGGAGCGAGGAGCGGCAATCGTTCGTGGAGAGCTTTGGTGGGCGCGATCTGGACGCCAGCGCACTGCTGATGGCGGAAGTGAACTTCATCGAGCCGCGCGATCCGCGCTTCATCGCCACGATCGACGCGCTGGAGCGCACGCTCGGTGATGGTCCCTTCATGCGCCGCTACGAGGCGCCCGATGATTTCGGCAAACCCGAGACCGCCTTCAACATCTGCACCTTCTGGCGTATCGACGCCCTGGCCCGCATCGGGCGCCAGGCCCAGGCGCGCGAGATCTTCGAGCTGATGCTCGCCAGCCGCAACCCGCTGGGCCTGCTGTCCGAGGACACGCACGCGCAGACCGGCGAGATGTGGGGCAACTTTCCGCAGACCTATTCCATGATGGGCCTGATCAATGCAGCGGTGCGCTTGTCGGCCAGCTGGGACACGGTGATCTGAGGGCATGGCGTGTCACGGCTAGTCGTCGTCTCCAACCGCGTCGCCGATCCGCGCAGGACGGCCGCCGGCGGGTTGGCGGTGGCCCTGGCCGAGGTGTTGAACAACACCGGAGGGGTGTGGTTCGGATGGAGCGGCAAGGTCGTGGAGCCCGAAGATGGCGGCCGTGCCGGCGAGGGCACGGTGCACCGCCACCGGGCGGGCCCGGTCAAGCTGGTCACGGTGGATCTGAGCCGGGAGGACCACGACACCTATTACCTGGGCTATGCCAACGGCGTGCTGTGGCCGGTCTTTCACTATCGGCTGGACCTGGCCGACTTCGATGCGGGCTACATCAACGGCTATCGCCGAGTGAACCAGCTCTTTGCAAAGCTGCTGGCACCGCTGCTCAAGCCCGACGACCTGGTGTGGGTGCACGACTACCACCTCGTGCCCCTGGCCAGCGAGCTGCGGGCCCTGGGCTGTCAGCAGCGCATCGGCTTTTTCCTGCACATCCCGCTGCCGCCGCCGATGATCCTGGCGGCCATCCCGGGGCATGACTGGCTGGTGCGGGGCCTATGCGCCTACAACGTCGTGGGCTTTCAAAGCCAGACCGACCACACGCACTTTTGCAGCTACATCGAGCACGAAGCCAAGGCGCAGTCCGTGGGTGAGGGGCGCTGGCGCGTGTTCAACCGCACGGTGCACGCGGGTGCGTTTCCGATCGGGATCGATGTGGACGAATTCACCGCGCTCGCGCAGGCCCGTGACAGCCGCGAGATGTTTGATCGCATGAAGCGCGAATACTCCTTGCGCAATCTGATGGTGGGCGTCGACCGCCTGGACTATTCCAAAGGCCTGCCGCAGCGCCTGCGGGCCTTTCGTGAGCTGCTGCAGAAACACCCGGAAACCCACCGACGTGCCACCCTGATCCAGATCGCATCCCCCAGCCGCGAGGACGTCAGCGCCTACACCGAGATCCTGCACGAGCTCGAGAGCCTGTGCGGCTCCATCAACGGCAACTACGGCGACTTGGAGTGGATGCCCGTGCGCTACATCCACCGCACCGTGGCGCGTCCGCGCCTGCCGGGGCTGTACCGCGCCTCGCGCGTGGCCCTGGTCACGCCGCTGCGCGATGGGATGAACCTGGTGGCCAAGGAGTTCATCGCAGCGCAGGACCCGGAGGACCCCGGCGTGCTGGTGCTCTCGCGATTTGCCGGCGCCGCGGAGCAACTGGCCGAGTCGCTGCTGGTGAACCCCTACGACACCGAGGGCACGGCCAGCGCGATCCAGATGGCACTGCAGATGCCGCTGGAGGAGCGACGCACGCGCCACCATGCGCTATTGGCCACTTGCAAGCAGTACGACGTGCACTGGTGGTGCAACAGCTTCCTGGGTGCGCTGCGGCAGGCGCAGGCGCAGGAGTCGGGTACGCCCTGGCTGCGGCTGTGAGCGTGAGCTCCGCCGCGCCTGCTGCGTGCGGCTGTCTGCCCTGGCGCTCAGGCGGCCAGGGGCGCGATCTTCTGGTCGATCGCTCCGAACAGGCTCTGGCCGTCCTTGCCCTTCATCTCGATGCGGATGGTGTCGCCGAATTTCATGAATTCGGTCGAGGGCTGGCCGTCCTGGAGGGTCTCGATCGCGCGCTTCTCGGCGATGCAGCTGTAGCCCTTGGGCCAGTCCATCCGTCCGCCCTTGCCTTCCACGCCCTTGTTGCTCACGGTGCCCGAGCCGACGATGCTGCCGGCGCGCACATTGCGCGTCTTGCAGATATGGGCAATGAGCTGGCCGAAGTGGAAGGTCATCTCCGGACCGGCGTCGCACAGACCGACGCGGCGACCGTTCCAGGTGCTTTGCAGCGTGAGATGTACACGCCCGCCCTGCCAGGCGTCGCCGAGTTCGTCGGGTGTGACGGCCACCGGGCTGAAGGCGGTGGCAGGCTTGCTCTGGAAAAAGCCGAAGCCCTTGGCCAGTTCGTCGGGAATGAGGTTGCGCAGGCTCACGTCGTTGACCAGCATCAGCAGGCGCACCCCCTCCAGGGCCTCCTCGGGGGAGGCGCCCATGGGCACGTCGCCAGTGGCCACGCTGATTTCGGCCTCGAAGTCGATGCCGAAATCTTCCGAAGGCACGACCACGTCGTCGCAGGGTCCGATGAAGTCGTCGCTGCCGCCCTGGTACATCAGGGGGTCGGTGTAGAAGGTGTCGGGCACTTCGCTCTTGCGGGCAGCGCGCACCAGTTCCACATGGTTGATGTAGGCCGAGCCGTCGGCCCACTGGTAGGCACGGGGCAGAGGCGCCATGCATCGCGCGGGTTCGAAGGGAAAGGCGTGCCGCGCCTTGCCGTGATTGAGCGTGTCGTAAAGGTCCTGCAGCTGCGGCGAAATGAAGTTCCAGTCGTCCAGCGCCTGCTGCAGACGCTCGGCGATGCCGGTCGCATAATGCGCCGTCGCCAGGTCGCGCGAGACCACCACCAGCTGTCCGTCGCGCGAACCGTCCTTGTAAGTTGCGAGCTTCATTGCGCTTGTCCCCAGGTCCTGTGATCGGTTAGAGTCCGCCATGCATTACGCATGGTGAAACGAATTTAACTAATCGAAATTCTACAGGACGGTTCGTGAAGGAACGCGCAGGCATCCAGTCGGTGGAAGTGGGCTTCGCCCTGCTGGATGCCCTGGCCCGCGCGCCCGGCCCCTTGATGCTGCGTGACCTGGCCGCCGCCGCCGGCATGAGCGCCGCCAAGGCCCACCGCTACCTCGTGAGCTTTCAGCGCCTGCAGCTGGTCACGCAAGACGGCAGCACCACCCGCTACGACCTCGGCCCCGCCGCCCTGAAGCTGGGCCTGGCCTCGCTCTCGCGCCTGGACGCGGTCAAGCTCGCGCGCGAGCGGGTCGCCGCCTTGGTGGAGGCGCTGGGACACACCGTGGCCCTGGCGGTGTGGGGCAACCGTGGCCCCACCATCGTGCACTGGGAGGAGTCGCCGCAGGCCGTCACCGTGAACCTGCGCCTGGGCGACGTGATGCCCTTGCTGTCCTCGGCGACCGGCCGCTGCTTTGCCGCCTGGCTGCCGCAGGACGCCCTGGCGCCGCTGCTGCGTGACGAACTCACGCGCGCGCAGCGTCAGCCGCTGCCCGACGTGCCCACCACGATGGCGCAGGTGCAGCGCCTGCTGGCCGACACACGCGACCAGGGCCTGGGCCGCGTGGTGGACGCCCTGCTGCCTGGTGTGGCGGGTTTTTGCGCACCGGTGTTCGATGCCGACGGCCATCTGGCCCTGGGCCTCGTGACCCTGGGCCCGACCTCGGGCTTCGACTGCGCCTGGGACGGCGCGCCGGCCCGCACGCTACGTGCAGCGGCCGCGCGCCTGTCGGACGACCTCGGTTACCGACCTTGAATCTGGCGGTCCCGCGCGGGCGACCGGGCGCCGTACTGGCCTTGGTCGTGCTGTGCGCGCATGTACTGACTCTGCAGGCGTTGCGGCCCCTCCCGCCGACGACCAGCGGACCCGCGCTAGCGCCCAGCCTGCGGATCCACCCGGTCGAAGTCACCGCCGTGCGCGCGACGCCGTCTCACGCGCCGCCGGTGCCCCCCACACCCAAGGCGACCGACCACGCGAGCCGCAAGTGGCCCGCACCCGTGGCGCCTGCCGCCACGCCCCCCTCCGGCGCCACCCCCCGCGCACCGGGCATACACGCCACCGACTTCGGGACCGAGGCGGTACCTGCGCGCATCGCACCCCCGATACGCCTGCACTACGAGGTGACCGGCCACGCGCGCGAACGCCCCGTCAGCGGGCGGGCCGAACTGGCCTGGCAGCACGACGGACAGCGCTATGAGGCCCACCTGGAGCAGGACGGTGAAGGCCTGGCGCGTCGGCGCCAGCACAGCGCAGGGCACCTCACGCCCCAGGGCCTGGCCCCGCAGCGTTACGCGGAACGCACGCGCCACGAGGAGGCAGTGCACTTCGAGCGCGACACCCAACCCACAGGCCGGGCCGCCGTCGCCGGGCGCGCCGTCTTCAGCGCCAACCGACCGCCTGCACCCCTGCAGCCCGATGCCCAGGACCGCCTGAGCCTGCTGCTGCAACTGGGCGCGCGCATCGCGGCCCGGCCCCGGGCCTACCCCGCCGGGTCCTGGCTCGAGATCCAGGCCGCGACCACGCGCGAAGCCCTGGTCTGGCGTTTTCAGATCGAGGGGACCGAGGAACTACAGCTGCCCGGTGGACACCAAACCACGCTGCGGCTGGTGCGCCTGCCCGTAGGTGAATTCGAACCTCGGCTAGAGGTCTGGCTGGCCCCAGGCCTGGATTACGCCCCGGTCCGCATGCGTCTGACGCAACGCGCGGGGGACCATCTGGACTACCAGTGGTCCGGCACTGACAAGCGTTGACGCCCCGCCCGGTCAGCCTGCAGATCAGGGGTGTCGAGGGGAAACATCGCAAGAGAGTGGGGCACGGCCACAGGGGTGGGCCTTGAAACCGGCCCGAACGCTGCCAGATGGGGCCGCAGGAAGGACACCGTTTCATGCAAATGCTCTATGACTCCGACTCGTTCGTCGTCGTGCACCTGCAGGCGAACGCTCCTGCCGAAGGCGAACCCGAGCCCGGTATCGCTCGGCACGGCTTCGAGATCGTCGACAAGCGCTCCAACAAAGAGGTCTACCTGGACGGCTCCTGGGCCGACGCGTTCCAGCGCCAGATCAACGCCTGGCAGGTGAACACCCCCACCCAGGAAGAAGTCGAGGAAACGCTGGGCGGCTATGCCGAACTGGCCCAGAACCCGCTCGTGATGCACTGAGCCGCGGCGTACGATGCGCCGCATGGCCCGACCCTTGACTCCACGGCTTTCCACCCTGACGCCCCGCTTGACTCCCCGTTTCAGCGCGCTGCTCCTGGCGGCCGCCTTGACCGGCTGCGCCAGCCTCCCGCCCGCTGCCCGAGACGCCCTGCCCGCCGACGCCCTGCTCCTGGGCGAGCAGCACGACGCCCCCGCGCACCAGCGCCTGCACCACCAGACCGTCAGCGCCTTGGCATCGCGCGGACAACTGGGCGCCCTGGCCCTGGAGATGGTTGAACAGGGCAGCAGCACGCAAGGCCTTGCGCGCGACGCGGACGAGGCCACGGTGCGCCGAGCCCTGGGCTGGAACGAACAGGCCTGGCCCTGGGCCCCCTACGGCCCCACGGTGATGGCTGCAGTGCGCGCCGGCGTGCCGGTGCTGGGGGCCAACCTACCCCGGGCGCGGATGCGGGCCGCCATGGGAGAGAACTCGCTGGACCAGCGCCTGCCGCCCGCCGCCCTGGAGCGCCAGCGCGAGGCGATCCGCGCCGGTCACTGCGGTCTGCTGCCCGAGACGCAGATCGCGCCCATGGCGCGGATCCAGGTCGCGCGGGACGTGGCCATGGCCGACACCGTGTCGCAGGCGGCCCGCGCTGCGACGCCCACCGGGTCTGCGGGTGCGGGACGTACCGTGGTCCTTGTGGCGGGTTCGGCCCATGTGGACCTTGCACTGGGCGTGCCGCAGCATCTGCCTGGCGGGCTACGCGTGCAGACCGTCACCTGGCCTGCGGCGCCGCCCGCGCGCGATTACTGCGCCGACCTGCGCCGGCAGATGCAGGACCGGCAGACGCAGGCGCCTGCCAAGCCCTGATCAGGCGTGCCGGCGAATCGCGTCGGCCAGGGTGTTCACCAGCTGGTCGATGTGAGACTTCTCGGCGATGAAGGGCGGTGCAATCACCAGCACGTCGCCCGCCGGGCGCACCAGGGCGCCGCGCTTGAAGCAATCCAAGAACACGTCATAGGCCCGCTTGCCTGGCGCCCCGGCGATGGGTGCGAGTTCGACCGCGGCGGCGGCTCCCAGGCTACGGATGCCCACCACGTTGGGCAGGCCCTTGAAGGTGGCGTGGAAGGCGTCGCCCAGCCCCTTGCCCATCTCGCCCGCGCGCTGAAACAGGTTTTCCTGCTGGAACAGCGTGAGCGTGGCCACCGCGGCAGCGCAGGCCACCGGGTGGCCCGAGTACGTGTAGCCGTGGAAGAACTCGACAACGTGCTCGGGCGCGTCGGTCTTCATCATCTGGTCGTACAGCTTGTCGCGGCAGATGACGCCACCCAGCGGGATCACGCCGTTGGTCACGCACTTGGCGAAATTGAGCATGTCGGGCACCACGCCGAAGTAGTCGGCGGCGAAGTTGGTGCCCATGCGACCAAAGCCGGTAATCACCTCGTCGAAGATCAGCAGGATGCCGTGCTTGTCACAGATCTCGCGCAGGCGCTTCAAGTACCCCTTGGGGCCGATGTACCAGCCCGAGCTGCCCGCCACCGGCTCCACGATGATGGCCGCGATATTGCTCGGGTCGTGCAGGGGCAGGATGCGCTGCTCGAGCTCGAGCAGCGGGTCTTCCTTCCACTCGGGCTCCACGTTATGGATGTAGGCGTGGTTCACCGGGTCGTGGATGAAGCGCATGTGATCCACCCGCGGCAAGAGCGAGGTGCCGTAGACCTTGCGGTTGGCGGGTATGCCGCCCACGCTCATGCCGCCAAAGCCCACCCCGTGATAACCGCGCTCGCGGCCGATGAACATATTGCGATGCCCCTCCCCCCGTGCGCGGTGGTAGGCCAAAGCCACCTTCATGGCGGTGTCGGCCGCCTCGGAGCCGGAATTGCAGAACAGCACCTTGTTCAAGTCGCCCGGCGCCATGGCGGCGATCATCTCGGCAGCCTTGAAAGCCTGGTCGTTGGACACCTGGAAGGCGGTGGCGTAGTCGAGGGTGTCCAGCTGTTTCTTGATCGCCTCGTTGATCGGCTTGCGGTTATGGCCCGCACCCACGCACCACAGGCTGGAGATGCCGTCGATCACCTGGCGGCCGTCGTGGGTGGTGAAGTGCATGCCGTCGGCCGCCACGAAGACGCGGGGGTCCTTGCGGAAATGGCGGTTGGGGGTAAAGGGCAACCACTGGTTGTCCATATTGAAATCGTTGTAAGCCATGGGCGGTCTCCTTTTCCGTCACGGGTCGGGTCGGACATTTTGGCACCGCCGCGCCCCGAGCGGTTTCTGCGGCTTGGGGCCTTCCCCGGGGCCCGGCCACAGGGTGGGCGGGGGCTGCGACAATCGCCCCTCCATGAGCCACGCCTACATCCTGACCCTGTCCTGCCCCGACCGCCCGGGCATCGTGCACGCCGTCTCGGGCTTTCTGCTGGAACGCGGGGGCAACATCGAAGAGGCCGCCCAGTACAACGACCACGACACCGGGCTCTTTTTCATGCGGGTGCAGTTCGCCTGCGAACGCCTGTCCTTCGAGGACCTCAAGCAGCAGCTGCACGGCTTCGCCGGCCCCTTCCAGATGAACTGGCGCCTGCACGCCACGAACCAGCCGATGCGCACGGTGCTGATGGTAAGCAAGGAAGGCCACTGCCTGAACGACCTGCTGTTTCGCTGGAAAAGCGGGATGCTGCCGCTGGACATCCGCGCCATCGTCTCCAACCACCGCGAGTTCTACCAGCTGGCGGCCAGCTACAACGTGCCCTTCCACCACATTCCGGTCACAGCCGACACCAAGGCCCAGGCCGAGGCGCGCGCCTACGAGGTGATCGAGGCCGAGGGCGCCGAGCTGGTGGTGCTGGCCCGCTACATGCAGATCCTGTCCAATGACCTGTGCCAGAAACTGGCGGGCCGTGCGATCAACATCCACCACAGCTTCCTACCCAGTTTCAAGGGCGCCAAGCCCTACTACCAGGCCCATGACCGCGGCGTGAAACTGATCGGGGCCACCGCCCACTACGTGACCGCCGACCTCGACGAAGGTCCCATCATCGAGCAGGACGTGGCCCGGGTAGACCACAGCAAGACGGTGGAAGACCTCACCACCACCGGGCGCGACACCGAGAGTCAGGTGCTGGCCCGCGCCGTAAAGTGGCACAGCGAGCACCGCGTGCTCCTGAACGGCCACAAGACCGTCATCTTCAAGTAGGACCTGCCATGAACGCTCCGGTCGCCACCGAACTCCTTGCCCGCGCGGACCGCCAGCGCCAGGTGGTGAACGCCCTGGAGCCTTTGCTACCCCAGGGCGGTCTGCTGTGGACCCCCGAGGACACCACGCCCTACGAGTGCGACGGGCTGACCGCCTACCGTCAGCGCCCGCTGGCCGTGGCCCTGCCCGAGACCGAGGACCAGGTGCAGGCGGTGCTGCGCGCATGCCACGCGCTGAGCGTGCCCGTCGTGGCACGTGGTGCAGGCACCGGCCTGTCCGGCGGGGCCATGCCCCATGCCGAGGGTGTGACGCTGTCGCTGGCGCGCTTCAACCGCATCCTGTCGATCGACGCCACCAGCCGCACCGCCCGCGTGCAGTGCGGCGTGCGCAACCTCGCGATCAGCGAAGCCGCCGCGCCCTACGGCCTGTACTACGCGCCCGACCCGTCCAGCCAGATCGCCTGCACCATTGGTGGCAATGTGGCCGAGAACTCGGGCGGAGTGCATTGCCTGAAATACGGCCTGACCTTGCACAACGTGCTGCAGGTACGCGGCTTCACGGTGGAAGGCGAACCGGTGCAATTTGGCAGCCTGGCACTGGACGCGCCGGGCTATGACCTGCTGTCCGTCGTGGTTGGCAGCGAAGGCATGCTGGCCGTCACCACCGAAGTGGTGGTCAAGCTGGTTCCCAAGCCCCAGCTCGCGCGCTGCATCATGGCCAGCTTCGACGATGTGCGCAAAGCCGGCGATGCCGTGGCCGCAGTGATCGCCGCCGGCATCATTCCGGCGGGCCTCGAGATGATGGACAAGCCGATGACGGCGGCCGTCGAAGATTTTGTGCATGCGGGCTACGACCTGTCCGCAGAAGCCATCCTGCTGTGCGAGAGCGACGGCACACCCGAGGAAGTGCAGGAAGAGATCGGCCGCATGTCCGAGGTGCTGCGCGGCGCGGGCGCGACCGCCATCGCGGTGAGCCGCGACGAGGCCGAGCGCCTGCGGTTCTGGAGCGGCCGCAAGAACGCCTTCCCCGCCTCAGGCCGCATGAGCCCCGACTACATGTGCATGGACTCGACCATCCCCAGGAAGCGCCTTGCCGACATCCTGCTGGCGATCCAGGCCATGGAGAAGAAGTACGGCCTGCGCTGTGCCAACGTGTTCCATGCGGGTGACGGCAACCTGCACCCCCTGATCCTCTTTGATGCCAACGACCCCGACCAGCTGCATCGCTGCGAGCTCTTTGGCGCCGACATCCTGGAGACCAGCGTCGCCATGGGTGGCACGGTAACCGGCGAACACGGCGTGGGCGTGGAAAAGCTCAACTCCATGTGCGTGCAATTTGCCCCGGAGGAGCGCGAGCAGATGTTCGGCATCAAACGCGCCTTCGACGCGCAGGGCCTGCTCAATCCGGGCAAGGTGATTCCCACCTTGAATCGCTGCGCCGAATACGGAAAGATGCTGGTTCGCGCCGGGCAGATCAAGCACCCGGACCTGCCGCGGTTCTGAGATCCGAGGCTGCGCGACTGCAGTCCTACGAGGCCGACGTCACCTGGTCCAGCGCCAGGCACAGGTCGGCCCAGGCCTTGGCCTTGTCCGGGAGGTTGCGAAGCAAGTAGGCCGGGTGGTAGGTGACGACCACCGGCACGCCTTCGTACTGGTGGATCTGTCCGCGCAACTTGCCGATCGGCTCGGTACTGCCCAGAAGCGACTGCACTGCGAAGCGCCCCATCGCCAGGATGATCTTGGGCTGCAGCAGGGCCACCTGCCGGCGCAGGTACGGCTCGCACTGGGCCACTTCGGCCGGTTCGGGGTTGCGGTTGCCGGGTGGACGGCACTTCAGGACATTGGCGATGTAGACGTTCTCGTGGCGGCCCAGGCCGATGGCCCGCAGCATATTGTCCAGAAGCTGGCCGGCCGGACCGACGAAGGGCTCGCCTTGCAGGTCCTCCATCTCGCCGGGCGCCTCGCCCACCACCAGCCAATCGGCCTGCCGGTCGCCCACGCCGAAGACGGTGTGGCGCCGGCTCTGGCACAGGCCGCAGGCCTGGCAGCCAGCCACGGCCTGCGCCAGATCGTCCCAGTTCATGTCGGCCACCGGGCCGGCCAGGGGTGCAAGGGTGCGTCCAGGCGCGACGATTGGCGGGGACGCCACCGGCACGCCGGGCGCCACCACGGGCGGACGCGACACCGGTGAGGCCACAGGGTCCGCAGGCGCCTCGGCCGGCGCGCGGTCGAACAGGCGCACGCCCATCTCGGCCAGCATGGCACGTTGGCGGGCGTCGAGCTGCAGGGTCATGGCGCGATTGTCGCTGCTGGACGCTGTGCGGACCGGACGCCGCTCACAGCGGCAGACTCATGACGATGGCGTCCTCGCGCCGGCCGTGGGCGGCCGGGTAGTAGGCCTTGCGTTGCCCCATTCGGCGATAGCCGTAACGCTCGTACACGCGCTGCGCGCGCTCGTTGCTCGCACGCACCTCCAGCCACAACCATTGCGCGCCCTGTCCCCGCGACCAGGTGGCCAGCGCATCGAGCATGAGTCTGCCCCAGCCCTGGCCCTGGTACTCCGGCGCGACGGTGATGTTCAGGAGGTGCACCTCGTCCACCCCCTTCATGGCCAGGAAATACCCCAGGAGCGTGTCGCCGGCCAGAAGCACCTGCGCCTGGTAACCCGCTCGCAGCGAATCGCTGAAGTTGCCGCGCGTCCAGGGATGCGCGTAAGCCGTGGCCTCGATGGCCATGACGGCGTCCAGGCGATCGGATGCCATGGGCTCGAAGCGGGCCTCGTCGGGCGTGTCGCCGGCGTGCGCGCGCAGGATCGCGTTCATGCGGAACCTGCCGGCGTCGTGGCCGGCACCGACTTTGCGGCGCGCAGGGCATCGCGTTCCTCGGTGGTCTGGGCCACCTTGTCACGCACATACAGGGGCAGCGCCTCGTGCGCGGGCACGGCCCCGGCGGCCATCAGGCCCGGCGCGACACGCAGCAAGGCGGTGGCGGTGGGCAGGGCCGGCAGGCGCACTCCCGCCGGCAGGCGGTGCGCATAAGCCTCAAAGGCGTTGCCCGCCAGGACAAAGCCTGCGGGCAGGGCCATGTCGTCCGGCCGCCCCAGTCGGATCGGCCCCTCGCGGTGCCAGGCCTGACCGTCATGGACATAGGCGGCGGCATAGACCTCGTCCATCCGCGCATCCAACAGGGCCAGCACGCGCGTGGCGCCGTGGGCCTGGCGCGCCTCCTCCGCCACGGCCAGCAGGGTTTCCACCGGCAGCACGGGCCGCCCCACCCCAAAGGCCAGACCCTGGGCCACCGCGCAGGCGGTGCGCAGGCCGGTGAAGGACCCCGGCCCCTGGCCGAACACGATCGCGTCCAGGGCGGACAGCGCCAGGCCTGCGTCGCGCAGCAGGCCCATAGCCGCCGGAATCAGGGTGGCCGAGGCCTCCCGCCCGCCCTCGGCCTCGTGCGACAGCAGGCGCGGACCGGCGCTGTCCGCGAAGGACAAGGCCACGGACAGGCGCTCGGTGCTGGTGTCAAAGGCGAGGAGGTTCAAGGCCGGGGTTGTTTCACAAAGAAGGCCTGGATTATCCGGCCCCTGATAATCGCGGCCATGGCTTTCCCCCTGCGCCTTGTCGTCGGTCTTGTCCTGGGCGGACTGGCCCTCGCCACGGGGGCCAAACCCCTGCCGCCCGAGATCGAAGCCGCGCTAGCCCGCGCCAAGCTGCCGCGCGATGCGGTCACCCTGGCCGTGGCCGATGCCGACGCGCGCCTGCCGCCGCGCCTGTGGCACCGCGCCGATGTCGCGGTCAACCCCGCATCCATCGCCAAGCTGGCCACCACCTTCGCCGCGTTGGAGCTGCTGGGGCCCGCCTGGACCTGGACCACGCCTGTCTTCATGGACGGCACGGTGCAGGGCGGCACACTGCAAGGCAACCTGTACCTGAAGGGCCAGGGCGACCCGCGGCTGGTGATGGAGCGCCTGTGGCTCTTGATGCGGCGCGTGCAGGGGCTGGGCGTGCGGCGCATTGCCGGCGACATCGTCCTCGATCGCAGCGCCTTCGAGGTACCGCCGCAGGACCCGGGCGCCTTCGACGGCGAACCGCACCGCCCCTACAACGCCGCGCCCGACGCCCTGCTGGTGAACTACCGGGCGATGGTGCTGCAGTTCACGCCCCAGGGCAACGTGGCGCTGCTGCAAGTGGAGCCACCGATGGCGGGTCTGCAGGTGCCGGCCAGCGTGCCGCTGCAATCGGGCGACTGCAACGACTGGCGCACCGCGCTGCGCGCCGATTTCCGCGACCCGGCGCGCCTGCGCTTTGACGGTGGCTTTCCGGCGTCCTGCGGACCGCGCAGCTGGCCCATCGCCGCCGCCGATCCCGCGGGCCAGGCCGGACGCGCCATCGCGGGCATGTGGCAGGAAATGGGCGGCACGCTCACGGGCAGCGTGCGCGAAGGCCGCGTGCCCGCAGGCCTCAAGCCAGTGGCCGAGAGCGTCTCACCCACGCTGGCCGAGGTGGTGCGCGACGTCAACAAGTTCAGCAACAACGTGATGGCGCAGCAGGTGTTCCTCACCCTGAGCTTGCAGCAGCGTGGGGTGGGCACCCTCCCTGGTTCGCGCGCGGTGCTGCAGCAGTGGTGGCGCGAGCGCCTGCGCAGTGAACCGCCGCTGTTCGACAACGGCTCGGGCCTTTCACGCGAGGAGCGTGTCACCGCCACCCAGCTCACGCGCCTGCTCCAATACGCCTGGGCCTCGCCGCTGATGCCGGAGTTCGTGGCCTCACTGCCAGTGGCCGGACTGGACGGCACCGCCAAACGTACGGGCACCCGCAGCGCCGGCGTCGCCCATCTCAAAACCGGCAGCCTGCGTGACGTCACCGGCGTAGCGGGGTATGTGCACGCACCCAGCGGCCGGCGCTATGCGGTCGTAGCCATCGCCAACCATGCCAACGCGGGCGCGATGCGCGGTGTGATCGATGCGCTGGTGGAGTGGACAGCGCGCGAGCCCTGAAGGGCGATCGGCTGGTCGGACTTCAACCGGCCGAGGCACGCTGCAGCCGGTCACGCACCCCAGCCCACTCTGGCGCAGCGGGCGCTTGCTCGATCCAGATCTGGTGTGCGCCCTGCGCATCAAACTCGCGCAGCACGGCAAAGAGCTCTCGCGCCGCGACGCGCGAGTCGGTCGGCATGCGCCGATGCAGCCAGCTGGGGGGGCTCAGTGCCATGGCCTCGCGGGACCAGACAGCCACACACGCCGGCTCGGCGTCACCCGCGCGGGAGCGCGCATTCACCGCCTCGCGCAGTGCCTCGAGGGTCATGACCCGAACCCGGGCCTGTGGCGCGTAATGCGATTCCAAGGTGCCCGAAGCGCGCGGAGACGCCTCATCGATTTCTTGCGGCAGCCAAAGGCGCTCGCCGCACGCCGCCTCGATCTGCGCGTGCGTGAGCACGCCCGGGCGCAGCAGCACCGGGCGGCCCCGGGTGCAGTCGACGATGGACGATTCGATGCCAACCTCGCAGGCGCCGCCATCCACCACCAGGAGCGCGTCGCCGAATTCATCCTCCACATGGACGGCGGTGGTGGGGCTCACGCGCCCGAAACGATTGGCGCTGGGCCCAGCCACGCCCCACACCGGCGGCACATGCTCCGCACACGCCCGCAGCAAGGCCAGGGCGACCGGGTGCGAAGGACAACGCAGACCCACCGAGTCCTGTCCCCCGGCTGCCGCGCCAGCCATGCCTTCGCGGCGCGGCAGGATGACAGTGAGCGGTCCAGGCCAGAAGGCCTGCATCAGGCGACGCGCCACCGGCGGCACATCGCGCACAAAACGCTCGGCCTCGGCCAGACCCGTGACATGCACGATCAAGGGATGGTCGCTGGGCCGGCCCTTGGCCGCGAAGATGCCGGCCACGGCGCGGTCGCTGCTTGCGTCAGCGCCCAAGCCATAGACGGTTTCCGTGGGGAAGGCCACCAGCTCGCCCGCGGCCAGATGCGCTGCCGCTCGGGCAATCGCGGCAGGGTCGGAGCCATCGAGGATCACGGCAGCCTTCAGAAGGACGCCAGACCCAGCACGCCACAGGCCCGTAGCGCGTTGGCACGCACCGTGGCGACATCGGGCCCGGTGAAGGTCAGGTGCCCCATCTTGCGACCCGGCCGCGCCTCGGTCTTGCCATACAGGTGCAGGTGGCTTCCGGGCAGCGCCAGTACGGCGGCCCAATCAGGTTCGACCGCCGCTGTGGCGCCGTCACGGAACCACAGGTCCCCCAGCAGGTTCAACATGATCGAAGGGCTGTGGGCACGGGGCTGTACCAGCGGCAGGCCCGCCAGGGTGCGCACCTGCAGCTCGAACTGGGAGACATCACTGGCATCTAGGCTCCAGTGCCCGCTGTTATGGGGGCGTGGCGCCATCTCGTTCACCACCAGCGAGCCATCCTGCAGGATGAAGAACTCGACACACAGCACACCCACATAGTGCAGGCCCTGCGCGATCGCGCGCGTGGCCTCGATGGCCTGCTGCGCGCGTGCGGGCGGCAGCACGCCCTCATGAACTTCAGTGACCGCGAGGATGCCGTCGCGATGCAGATTCCATTGCACCGGCAGATGCACCATCTGACCGTCGGCGCCGCGCGCGACGATCACCGAGCATTCGGCAGCCAGGGGCAGCATCTTTTCCAGGACGCAGGGCACACGGCGCAGGTCATCCCAGGCCTGTACCAGCGCCTCGCGCGTCGCCACGCGCACCTGACCCTTGCCGTCGTAGCCCAGGCGGGCGGTCTTGAGGATGCCGGGGAGCAGGTCGTCTGCCACAGCCGCGAGCTGTTCGGGGGTCTCGATCACCGCATGGGGCGCGCAAGGCACGCCGCAGCGGGTGAAGTGCGCTTTCTCGCGGGCGCGGTCCTGCGCGATCGCAACCGCGTCACCGCCTGGCGCCACGGGGCGCGTGGCCGACAGCTGCGCGAGCGCTTGCGCAGGCACGTTCTCGAATTCGGTGGTGATCGCGGCGGCGACACGCGCGAGTTCGCTCAGGCCCTGCGGGTCGAGGTAATCGGCACGCACATGCACATGGCTCACACGGCCCGCGGGGCTGTTCGCATCGGGGTCGAGTACCGCGGTGAAGTACCCCAGGCGCTGGGCTGCGTGCACGAACATGCGCCCGAGCTGGCCGCCCCCCATGACGCCCAGGGTCTGGCCGGGGAGGATGGGAGGATGGTTCATGCCGCAGGCGGCAGCACCGTGGCACGGGCTGCGTCGGTCTGGCGCTGGCGGAAGGCGTCCAGACGCGCGCGCAGGGCCGCGTCGTGCGTGGCCAGCATCGCCACCGCAAAGAGCGCCGCATTGGCCGCGCCCGCCGCGCCGATCGCAAAGGTGGCGACGGGCACGCCCTTGGGCATCTGCACGATGCTGTGAAGGGAATCCACGCCCGAGAGGTGCTTGCTGGCCACCGGCACGCCCAGCACCGGCACCGTGGTCTTGGCCGCCAACATGCCGGGCAAGTGGGCCGCCCCGCCCGCGCCGGCGATGATGGCGACCAGGCCCCGGCCAGCGGCCGCCTCGGCGTAGGCAAACATGTCGTCGGGCATCCGGTGGGCCGAGACCACCCGGGCCTCGTGGGCGACACCGAATTCCTGGAGAATCGCCACTGCGTGCTGCAGGGTGTCCCAG
The DNA here is from genome assembly GCA_041169755.1 of Pseudomonadota bacterium. Classification (GTDB taxonomy): domain Bacteria; phylum Pseudomonadota; class Gammaproteobacteria; order Burkholderiales; family Burkholderiaceae_C; genus Ramlibacter. Next base: position 41,077 of record JBEEIS010000089.1, read on the forward strand.
TCGCTGCCGGACCCCATCACGACGCCTACCTGTATCGTGCTCATGCCTGATCCCAAAAGGTATGAATTTTAAGTTGCAACCCCAGAGCGCCCCGAATGATCGACGTCACCATCGAAAACTTTGAAGCCGAGGTCATCGCCGCCTCCATGCAAACACCCGTGCTGGTGGACTTCTGGGCCCCCTGGTGTGGCCCCTGCAAAGTGATCGGTCCCTTGCTGGAGAAGCTGGAGGTGGCCTATGGCGGGCGCTTCAAGCTGGTGAAGATCGACTCCGACCAGGAGCAGCAGCTGGCAGGTGCCTTCCAGATCCGCAGCATTCCCACCTGTGTCCTGCTGAAAAACGGGCAGCCGGTCGATGGCTTCATGGGCGCCCTCCCCGAGGGCAAGATCCGCGAATTCCTGGACAAGCACGTGCCGGCGGCCGACGAGGCCGAACCCGAACGGGAGGAAGAAGCCTTGCCCCAGGACGCCGAAGGCCAGCGCGAACGCCTGGCGCAGGCTGTGGCCCAAGCCCCGGACAACGACGACGCGCGCTTCGACTACGTGAAGTGGCTGCTGCTCTCAGGCCACATCGATGAGGCCAAGGTGGCCTTTGCTCCGGTGATCGCCAAGGCAGCCGCCGTGCGCCGCCTAGACTCGCTGCAGCGCCTGATGGATGCGATCGATTTCGCCGCTTCCCAGGGCAACCCGCAGCAGGCGCTGGCCGGGTTCGATGCGCGCATCGCCGCGAACAAGCGCGATTTCGACGCCCGCTACGCCCGCGCCCGCCTGCTGGCGGCGCATCTGCAGTGGACCGAGGCCATGGACGAACTGCTGGAGATCCTGATGCGGGACAAGGCCTGGAGCGAAGACACCGCGCGCAAGACCTACATCGCCATCCTGGACATCATGGAGCCAGCCAAACCCAAGGTGGCCGAGGGCCAGGTCCCGCCGGACGACCCGGTGGTGGCGAGCTACCGGCGGCGGTTATCGAGTGTGGTTTTGAGCTGAGGGGGCTCGCAGAGCTTGTAGTCACGCTCTCGCTGGCTGCGTATGAAGCTGTGGGGCGTCTGCTCGGTCGCCCTCGCCACCTGCGCAATGCGCGCACGAAGGGAGGAGGTTGTCATGGGTGGCACCGTGTGTCACACATGCAGCACACCCGCCCGGGAATCTCAACCCGTCAACCGCTCCCACGCATTGCGGTTCGGTGGTAGTGGCTTACTGGCGTCGCTTGTCGAGTGTGATTTTGAGCGGAGGGCTGCGGCGCGCGCTAAGCCAGTCGCGTCCGCCGCTCACGGGTCCACGCCACCCATCCGCCGACCGCAGCGAGGGTACCGCAATAGAGCAAGCCCGGCATGCTAAAGAGAGACATCATCGCCAGCACAGAGACGGCCGCGGCGTAAGCGATCCATCGCTGAGGATGCCCGCGATGAAGCTTGGCGTAGCCCACCGCAGCACATAGGTAAAGCACAAAAAAGTTCTGACCGGCCAGCTGGAGCAAGGTGTCCACGCCGACCTGCGCAAGCTGAGAGAAGGTGATCACACTGGCGAACAGCAAATAGGTACACGTCATCGCGATCAGGGGTTGCTGCCGGCGATTGAGGCTCGCCAGACGACGGGGCAAGAGGCCATCGCGCCCAGCCGAAAAAACAGCACGGGAGGCCGCGAGAAAAGCTGCAATGACATTGGCGATCACGAGAAGGCTTGCAATGAGGGCTACGATTTGCGCCCCGGCACTCCCGAGCCACCCCCTGGCCAGCTGGACGAACGGCGCCCGAGTCCACCGCTCGTCGCCAGTCGCATGGGATGCCACAATCCAGGCGATAAGAACGTACATGAACGTCACAAGTACAAAGCTCGCCCATATCGAGACAGGCAGGGTCCTTTTGACGTCTTTCATGTCCTCGGCGAGAAACGCCGTCATTTCCCAGCCAGTGAAAGCAAATAGCACCACAGGAATGGCCAAGGCCACGCCCTGCCAAGACGCTGGAACGACTACCGGCTCGTCAGTGGCGAAGGAGCCCGGCGCGGCGAAAAATAGATAGCCCAGGGCGATCCCCAGAAGGCCCACAACGATCAGGGCTGCCATGGCCGTCTGCAATGCGCCAGAGATACGCAATCCAACCACGCCGGCCAGATAAGCCACGGTAAGGGTGCCCAGAGCGGCTCCGGGCACGCTCAGTCCGGGCAGGATCTGCTGCAGGTAGACGGCACCGATCAAGGCGATGGCAGGGATTCCCAGTGAAAAGGTGCCCAGCACAATGACCTCGGCCATCGACGCCGCACCGGGTCCCAAGCTTGCACGCGCATAGCCCACCACGCCACCCGCGCTGGGCATTTCACGCGCGAAATAAGAAAAGATGGCCAGCAGCGGGATCATGAGGACGGCGACGGCCAGCCAGGGGACATAGCCCAACCTGCCAGCCAGCGAGAAACTCAAACCCGGCAAGACGAGCAGTCCAGCGCCTACGACGATGGTGATCGACATCGCGGTGGCGGCGACGATTCCCATTTTTCCAGAGGACTCATTCGACATCGACAAGCTCCTCAGCACGAGCCACAAAGTCGCCTACCGGCATGACGGGATCCAGCTCGATGAAATGAAAGCGTAGCTGGTTCGCCGCGAGACCCGGAGACTGTTCCTATCGTGTAGCAGCATCTGGGTATTTGTGCGTTGACAAGAGGCGGCCACTATATTTTTCGCCCCAACAACTACCTGACCAAATATTGAGAACAAAAGGAAAAGATAAAAAAAGGGGCCCACAGGCCCCTCGGTTTTCGATGCACTAACCCCTCAACCCGTCAACCGCTCCAACGCCTCGCGGTATTTCGCAGCCGTCTTCTGGATCACGTCCTGAGGCAGGCGGGGCGCCGGTGGGGTCTTGTCCCAGGGCTTGCCGTTGATGCGAACCTGCTCGAGCCAATCGCGCACGAATTGCTTGTCGTAGCTGGGCGGGTTGGCGCCGCGTTTCGCCGCCTCTTCGTAGCCCTCGACCGGCCAGTAGCGCGAGGAATCGGGCGTGAGCACTTCATCCATCAGCACCAGCTGGCCTTGCGCATCCAGGCCGAACTCGAACTTGGTGTCGGCAATGATCAGCCCCTTCGTCAGGGCAATGGCCGCCGCTTCCTTGTAGATCGCGATACTGATGTCTCGGATCTTCGCGGCCAGCTCGGGGCCGATCATTTCCACCGTGCGCACGAAGCTGATGTTCTCGTCGTGCTCGCCCATCGCCGCTTTCGCCGCGGGCGTGTAGATCGGCTCGGGCAGACGCGCCGCGTTGGTCAGGCCCGGCGGCAGCTTCACACCGCACACCGATTGCGTGTCCTGGTACTCCTTCCAGCCGCTGCCCGCGAGGTAGCCGCGCACCACCGCCTCGACCGCAATGGGCTTGAGGCGCTTGACCAGCATGGAGCGCCCTACCACCTGCTGCAACTCGCCCGAATTCACCACCGACTCGGGCAGTTCGCCCGTGAGGTGGTTGGGACACAGGTGGCCGAGCTTTCCGAACCAGAACAGGGCCATCTGCGTGAGCAGCTCGCCCTTGCCGGGGATGGGCTCGCCCATGATCACATCAAACGCGGACAGGCGATCGCTGGCGACCATGAGGATGCGGTCGTCGCCCACCGCATAGTTGTCTCGCACCTTGCCGCGCGCCAGCAGGGGCAGCGAGGTGAGCGAGGACGTGTGCAGGGCGTGGTTCACTGCACGACCTGGGCGAGTTCGCCCTGGGCGTATTTCTGCGCCACCACCTGCAGGGTGTGGCCCTTGATCTTGCCCGCCTGGCCTTCGCAGCCGAACTCGATGTAACGCTGCTTGCAGATCTGCTTGGCAGCCTCGCGCGCGGGCTTGAGCCACTCGCGCGCGTCGAACTTCTCGGGGTTCTCGTGCAGAAACTTGCGCACCGCGCCCGTCATGGCCAGGCGGATGTCGGTGTCGATGTTGATCTTGCGCACGCCGAACTTGATCGCGTGCTGGATTTCCTCGACGGGGACGCCGTAGGTTTCCTTCATCTGGCCGCCGTACTGGCGGATGATGGCCAGGAGCTCCTGCGGCACGCTGGACGAGCCATGCATCACCAGGTGGGTGTTGGGAATGCGGCGGTTGATTTCCTTGATGCGGTCAATGGCCAGGATGTCGCCCGTGGGCTTGCGGGTGAACTTGTAGGCGCCGTGGCTGGTGCCAATCGCAATGGCCAGGGCATCGAGCTGGGTCTTCTTGACGAAATCAGCGGCTTGCTCGGGATCCGTCAGCAGCTGCTCGCGGGTCATGGTGGCGTCGGTGCCGTGGCCGTCTTCCTTGTCTCCCTTCATGGTTTCCAGGCTGCCCAGGCAACCGAGCTCGCCCTCGACGGTCACGCCCAGCTTGTGGGCCATGTCGACCACCTTGCGGGTGACCTCCACGTTGTAGTCGTAGCTGGCGATGGTCTTGCCATCGGCTTCGAGCGATCCATCCATCATGACGGACGAAAAGCCCAGGTTGATCGCGCCTTGGCAGACATCCGGGTTCTGGCCGTGGTCCTGGTGCATCACCAGCGGGATGCTGGGATAGGCCTCGATGGCCGCCGAGATCAGGTGCTTGATGAAGGACTCGCCGGCGTACTTGCGGGCGCCGGCGCTGGCCTGCAGGATCACCGGCGCGCCGGTTTCCTTGGCGGCTTCCATGACGGCCTGCACCTGCTCGAGGTTGTTGACGTTGAAGGCAGGGATGCCATAGCCGTTGGCGGCGGCATGGTCCAGCAGTTCGCGCATGGAAACGAGAGGCATGGTGCGGGTCCGAAAGGGAGGGTGGGAGACAAGGAGCGCCGGCGCAAGAGCCGGGCCCGGGACGGGCGGAATTTTAGCCGGGGCGCCCCCG
>JBEEIS010000090.1:0-16131 GCA_041169755.1 Pseudomonadota bacterium
ATCCGGTCTTCCAGGGAATGGAAGCTGATCACCACCAGGCGCGCATCGGGCTGCAGCAGGGTCAAGCTGGCCTCTAGCGCCTGCTCGAGCTCTTCAAGCTCGGCGTTGATGAAAATCCGAATAGCCTGAAATGTGCGCGTTGCAGGATCCTGGCCCGGCTCGCGGGTTTTGACCGCGCCAGCCACGAGCTGGGCCAGCTCGGAGGTGGTTGCAAGAGGGCCCCGCTCCTGTCGGCGAGAAACAATCGCCTTTGCAATCGGAACAGCAAACCGTTCTTCGCCATAGTCACGAATCACCTGCGCGATCTGGCCGACTTCGGCCGTTGCAAGCCACTGGGCCGCACTCTGTCCGCGCGTGGTGTCCATGCGCATATCCAGCGGGCCGTCGTGGCGAAAAGAAAAACCCCGCTCGGGGTTGTCGATCTGAGGAGAGCTCACACCCAGGTCCATCAGCACGCCGCTGGCCGATCCCGACGGCAGCTCGCCGATGTGCCGAAAGCCCTCGTGGCGAACGGACAGGCGCGTATCGGTGATGCGGCCCGCCTCGGCGATGGCCTCGGGGTCCTTGTCGAAGACCACCAGCCGCCCCTGGGGAGACAGCTGCGCGAGGATGGCGCGCGAGTGGCCGCCGCGCCCGAAGGTCGCGTCCACATAAAGTCCTTCCGGCCTGGTGACGAGCGCTGCAACCGCTTCTTTCAACAGGACGGTGGTGTGTGTCCATGCGTTGTCCACCGCCGGCGCCGTCAGAAAGAAAAGTCCTTGAACACGTCGGGCATCTCGCCGGCCATGGCCTGCGCCTCTTTGGCGTCGTAGGTGGCCTTGTCCCAGAGCTCGAAGTGGTTGCCCATGCCGAGCAGGATGGTGTCGCGATCGATGCCAGCCGCGGTGCGCAGCTCGGGAGAGATCAGCACCCGCCCGGTGCCATCGAGCTCCATGTCCATCGCGTTGCCCAGAAAGATCCGTTTCCACCACTGGGCGGACATGGGCAGCGCCGCGATGCGATCACGGAACTTCTCCCACTCGGGACGCGGAAAGATCATCAGGCACCCGTGCGGGTGGCGGGTCACCGTGACCTGGTTGGCAGCCGTCGCGGCCAGCACGTCGCGATGCCGGGTAGGCACGGAAAGCCTTCCCTTGGCATCGAGACAGACGGACGAGGCGCCTTGAAACACCGCTGGATTCCTGCTGGATGGATGAACCGGTTTCGCGGGGCCGAACGCCGTCTCCACGGCATTTTTTCCCACGAAATTGCACTTCCTCCCACTGTATCAGGAAAACGCAGGGACGCAAGGGTCGTCTTGCGGAAAATTTGCAATGAAATCAAGGACTTAGAACGGTTTTCGCGACAGCTGAAGGGCTGAAAACTGTTCAAAATGAAGCACTTAGCAGCGCCTGTGAATGTGAATCCTCAAGCCCAGCCGCAGGATACTTCGCGGGCGGCCAGCGCCGGGTTCAGAGGATGTAACGCGACAGGTCCTCGTCCTGACTCAAGGCCTTGAGCCGGGCATCGACATAGTCGTCGTCGATGGTGAGGGTCTGGCCGCCCCGCCGCGTGGCGTCGAAACTGACCTCGTCCAGCAGGCGCTCCATCACGGTGGACAGGCGACGCGCACCGATGTTCTCGGTGCGTTCGTTGACCTCGTAGGCGATGGCCGCCAGGCGGGTGATGCCCTCGGGCGTGAAGTCCAGGGTGACGCCCTCGGTGGCAAGCAGCGCCTGGTACTGCGTGACCAGGCAAGCGTGCGTCTGCGTGAGGATGGCCTCGAAGTCCTGCACGGAGAGCGACTTGAGCTCGACGCGTATCGGCAACCGCCCCTGCAGCTCGGGGATCAGGTCACTGGGCTTGGCCAGATGAAAGGCGCCACTGGCGATGAACAGGATGTGGTCGGTGTGGACCGGGCCGTACTTGGTGGACACGGTGGTGCCCTCCACCAGCGGCAGCAGGTCACGCTGCACGCCCTGGCGCGAGACTTCGGCGCTGCCGCCGCCCTCGCTGCGCGCACAGACCTTGTCGATCTCGTCGATGAAGACGATGCCGCTCTGCTCCGCGTTGTGAATCGCCTGGGCCTTGATCTCGTCCTCGTTCACAAGCTTGGCGGCTTCCTCGTCCACCAGCAGTTGCATCGCCTCGCGGATACGCAGCTTGCGCGTCTTGCGCTTGCCCCCGCCGAACTGGCTGAAGACCCCGCGCAGTTGTTCGGCCATGTCCTCCATGCCCGAGGGGCCCATGACCTGGAGCGGCGGCGCGTTGTCGGCCAGATCGATCTCGATCTCCTTGTCACTGAGCTGCCCCTCCCGCAGCTTCTTGCGAAAGGCCTGGCGCGTGGGGTTGTCCTCGGCGCCGTGGGTTCCGGGCAGCAGCACCTCCAGGATGCGGTCCTCGGCATGGTCCTCGGCGCGCGTGCGCACCTTGCGCATCTCGGCCACGCGGGTCTGCTTGACGGCGATCTCGGCCAGGTCGCGGATGATGGAATCGACGTCCTTGCCCACATAGCCCACCTCGGTGAACTTGGTGGCCTCGACCTTGATGAAGGGCGCATCGGCCAGTCTTGCCAGGCGCCGGGCGATCTCGGTCTTGCCCACGCCGGTGGGGCCGATCATGAGGATGTTCTTGGGGGTGATCTCGGGACGCAGCTTCTCGTCAACCTGCTGCCGGCGCCAGCGGTTGCGAAGGGCGATGGCGACAGCCCGCTTGGCCTCGTGCTGGCCCACGATGTGGCGATCGAGCTCGGAGACGATTTCCTGGGGGGTCATGCTGGACATGGAACTGCTCTCGCTTTCTTAGCCCAGGGTCTCGAGGGTGTGATTCATGTTGGTGTAAATGCACAACTCGCCAGCGATTTCCAGCGATTTCTTCACGATGTCGCGCGCGCTGAGCTCGGTGTTATCGAGCAGCGCTTTGGCCGCGGCCTGCGCATAGGAGCCACCCGAGCCGATGGCGATGATGCCGTGCTCAGGCTCGAGCACGTCACCATTGCCGGTGATGATCAGGGACGCCTCGCGGTCGGCCACAGCGAGCATGGCCTCCAGGCGGCGCAGGACACGGTCGGTGCGCCAGTCCTTGGTGAGTTCGATGGCGGAACGCACCAGGTGGCCTTGGTGCTTTTCCAGCTTGGCCTCGAAGCGCTCAAAGAGGGTGAAGGCGTCGGCGGTGGCGCCGGCGAAACCGGCCACGACTCTGTCGTGATAGAGCTTGCGCACCTTGCGCGCCGAGCCCTTGACGACAACATGGCCCAGGGTGACCTGGCCGTCGCCGCCGATGGCGACCTGCCAGCTGCCATCCGGGTTGCGACGGCGCACGCTGACGATGGTGGTTCCGTGAAATTGTTCCATCAGGCTGATCGAAGGGTCAAAGGTTGAGGGGTCAGCGCCGCGCGTGGCGGGCTCAATCGCGGCGCAGGGTGATGCGCGCCTGGGCCGCCAGCCCGATGGCGCCGAGCAGGGCCGCAACCAGACGGTGGACGCCGGCCAGATGGACCGTGCGCCCTTCGCGCTGGCGGGCGCAGACCCAGTTGGCCAGGGCGCTGGCTGCCTCGAAATCGAGCCGGTGCAGCCCCTCGCAGGAGATGACCAGCGGGTCGCCCCCCTGCAGGCAGGATTCCAGGCGCGCCAGGACGGTAGCGGCGGTATCGCCCTGCAGGACCCCGACCAACTCGCCGGCAAAGGACGGCGTGGGGGCGCTGGACGCGAAGGCGCTGAGTGCGGCGGTCTCGCCCACGCCCAGAGTGGACACGCGCGGCTCCAGGGCGGCCACAGGCTGGCGGGGGCCACCCGCGCCATCCGGCCCAAGCCGCCGCAGGTCGCACCGGGGTGGATCCCATGAGGGGGGCGACACCTCGTAGGTCACGCAGTAATCCAGCGCGACGAGCTCGAATTCTTCAGGGCGCCGCATCGCGCGCAGCCAGTCCAGGCGCAGGGCCCACCAGGCCGGGTCCACGCCGCGCTCGCCGCAGGCCGTGCGCGCGTCCAAGATGCGCTCCAGGGTCTCGGCCCCCGCCAGCCTCAGGCGCACCGGCTGACGGGCCCAATGGGCCACCAGCAGCGCCAGCGGCGCAACAGCACTCGGCTCCAGGCGGGACAAAGGCAGCAAGGACAGGCGCCAGGGCTGCGGCAGGCCCAGCAGCACTGCCTGCAGCGCGGCCACCCCCGCGGCATCGAGGACCGGCGGGCAGGTCCAGTCGAACGTGGGTTCGCCCACGACAGACACGGGGAAGGCCCGGCTGGCCTCGCCCAGGTCCGGGGGCGCGGGTTCGTCCCGCCATTGCGGCGGCGAGCGCTGGAAAGAGCGCGCGAACTCGGCACCCAGCTCGTCGTGGGACGTGATCTGACCGCTCGCACGATACAGGTCGAAGAGGAAATGCCAGGTCTGCGCCTGTCCGGCGCGGGGGTGGCCTGGCGCCATCAGGGCGCGCAGGGCCGACTCGGCCCCGGCGGTGTCACCGCTGGCAAATCGCAGGGCGGCCTCTTCGAATTCGGGGTCGTGGATGAAGTCCTCAGCGTCCTGCGACGGCGTCCGCAACACGGACGGCGGCGGGACGATGGGCAACGCCGACCGCAGCAACCGGGACGGTGCAAGCGATTCGGTAACCGGCCGCGGCAGCTGCCCCCCGGCCGGTCGCCGCGCGGTCTGGCGGGCCTTGACGGGCCGCCACTGACTGGACATCTGCGCCTCGATCTCGTTGATCTTGCGCAAGGTGGTGGCGCGCTCGTCGACACCGGAGGGAATCGAACTGTGAAAGGTCACCGGATGCGGCGTGGGCATCACGCCGGCAGCCTCATGGCGCATGAGTTTTCGCAGCATGCCGAACTCGCGCCGACGCACGAGGTCGTTATGGCGCTTGCGCTCGATCATGGCCTGCAGGGACTCACGCGAGTAACCGGGCTCGGTCTCGGAGATGGCCTGGGCTGCGGGCGGATCGGGCCGCTCGGAGGGCGGACGCGCCAGCCGCCCCCACACACCACGCCACCAGCCGCCGCCCGGTCGGGTGGACGAACCTTCGCGGGACGTGGACATCGGAGGACTGGCGAAAGGCGGGGGTCGGGAGGCTGCGCCCGGGCGATGCGCGGTTGCGACGGCCTCAGTCGCCGAACATCTTCTGTTTGAGCTCGCGGCGCTGCTGTGCCTCGAGGGACAGCGTGGCTGTCGGACGGGCCAGCAGGCGGCCCACGCCGATCGGCTCGCCGGTCTCGTCGCAGTAGCCGTAATCACCCGCATCGATGCGGGCGATGGATTGCTCGATTTTTTTCAGCAGCTTGCGTTCGCGGTCGCGGGTACGCAGCTCCAGAGCGTGTTCTTCCTCGATGGTGGCGCGGTCGGCTGGGTCGGGCACGATCACGGTGTCCTCGCGCAGGTGCTCGGTGGTTTCGCCCGCGCTATTGAGGATGTCCTGCTTCAGTTGCTGCAGCTTCAGGCGGAAGAACGCCATCTGCTTGTCGTTCATGTACTCGCCATCGGGCATCGCCATGACTTCGGCGTCGGTCAGCTGGTCGGCCGTCTTGGTCTTCCAGTTGTTGGCGAGCTTGGGGTCTTTCTTGACCGGGAGGCTGGGTGGGGGTGTGGGCACGGGCGGGACCGGGGTCTGGATGTAGCTGGCCTTGGCGGCGGTCGAGGCGACCGATTGGGCCATGGACGGCACCGTGATCTGAACCAACCGGGCGGAAGGCCGGGTGGCACGCGGCGGCGTCGAGCCGGGTACTGCGGCCGCAGGGGCGGCAGCTACAGGGGTTGAGGAGGAGGCAGGCGCAGGGCTTGCGACCGACTTCTTGGCAGCAGGTGCGGCGGATGCCTTCGGGGCAGCCTTGGCGGGCTGGGGTGCCGCGGACTTCTTGGCGGCAGGTAATGCTTTGGCAGCGGGGCGGGCCGGCTTGGCGACCGGCTTGGCAGCTACTTTCTTGGATGCGGCGGCCCCCGCCTTGGCCAGGGGCTTGGCGGTGGGTTTGGCAGCCGACTTGGCGGCTGGTTTGGCGGCTGGTTTGGCGACCGGCTTGACCGCTTTGACAGCGGGTTTGGCCGCGGGTTTCACGGCCTTGGCAGAGGATTTGGCGGCCGGTTTGGCAACAGACTTCACGAGAGCTTTCGTCCCCTTGGCAACGGGTTTTGTGGCCGCTTTGGCGGGGGTTTTCTTGGGGGCCGGCTTGGCCTTGACGGCCGGTTTAGCGGCCGACTTGGCGGCGGGTTTGGCGGCGGGTTTAGCCTTGGCGGCGACCTTCACGGCCTTGGCGGCGACCTTCACGGCCTTGGCGGCGGGCTTCACGGCTTTGGCGGCGGCCTTCAAAGGCTTGGCCTTGGCGGCGGGCTTGTTCTTCTGCGCCTTTGCGGCGGCCTTGGGTTGCGGCTTCACTTCCTGCCTCCTCGCGGCTGCGGCCCCGACCGGACGCTGCTCGCCGCCCTCGGGCCATCGTTTGTTATCTGTAGGCGCTGCGCCTTCATCACCACGCTTTATACCCTGAGTCACGGTCGAGTCGAAACCCGCCCGCGCTTGCCTGGACGGAAATCCCATCAAGTGCAAGAAAGAGGCAAGCATCGGCATCCTGGGGGCTCAATCGAGGCACTGCTGCAGCCCCTGCAGCAGGATGTCGCGGGGCAAGTCAATGCCGATGAAGACCATCTTGCTGGTTCGCACCTCGCCGTCCGCCCATTGGGGGCCCAGGTCACTTCCCATGAGCTGGTGCACGCCCTGGAAAATCACTTTGCGCTCGGTGCCCTTCATGTTCAGGACGCCCTTGTACCGCAGCATCCGAGGGCCGTAGATGTTGACGATGGCACCCAGGAAATCCTCGAGCTTGGCCGGGTCGAAGGGTCGGTCCGACTTGAAGGCGAAGCTCTTGACGTCATCGTCGTGATGGTGGTGGTGACCCTGGCCCTCGTGGGCATGGGACGGGTGGTTGCAGTGCTCGCCGTGCACATGGTCATGACCGTGGTCGTGGTCGTGACCGTGGTCATGATGATCATGGCCGTCTGCCGCCAGGAAATCCGGGTCGATCTCGAGCTTGGCGTTGAGGTTGAAGCCATGCAGGTCCAGCACATGGGACAGCGGCACCTCGCCGAAATGCACCGTCTGCTGCGGCGCCCGCGGGTTCATGTGCTTGAGGCGGTGAATGAGGGCGTCGAGTTCGTCCTGGGCGACCAGGTCGGACTTGCTGATGAAGATCCGGTCTGCGAAGCCCACTTGGCGGCGCGCCTCCTGGCGGTCATTGAGCTGCTGCGCCGCGTGCTTGGCATCGACCAGGGTCAACACCGAATCGAGCAGGTAGGTTTCGGCGATCTCGTCGTCCATGAAGAAGGTCTGGGCCACCGGGCCGGGATCGGCCAGGCCAGTGGTTTCAATGACCACACGGTCGAAGTCGAGCAGGCCCTTGCGCTTCTTGGCCGCCAGCAGCTGCAAGGTGGCGCGCAGGTCTTCGCGGATGGTGCAGCAGATGCAGCCGTTGCTCATTTGCACGATCTGCTCGTTGGTGTCGGAGACGAGGATGTCGCTGTCGATGTTCTCGGCGCCGAATTCGTTCTCGATCACGGCGATCTTCTGGCCGTGGGCCTCGCCCAGGACGCGTTTGAGCAAGGTGGTTTTTCCGGAACCGAGGAAGCCGGTCAGGATGGTCGCGGGAATAAGACTCATGGTCGAGGCTGGATTTCTGAGGTGCGCGAGTGTAAGGGGTTCCCCGGGGGCCCGCTGTCGGCGGTGTCCTATGGACCTTCCGTACGGGTCTGGATCACCAGGCCCTTGAGGTATTCGCCCTCGGGAAACATCAAGGTCATGGGGTGGTCCGGCGCGCCGCCCAGGCGCTCGACGATGTCGCCGTCCACGCCGGCATCGACACCCGCCGACGCCACGATCTTGTGAAACAGGTCGGCGGAAATACCCCCGGAGCAGGAATACGTGAATAGGACGCCGCCGGGCGCCAGCAGCTTCAGGGCCAGCCGATTGATGTCCTTGTAGGCCCGCGCGGCGCGCTCGGCGTGGGCCGCGGTGGGTGCGAGCTTGGGCGGGTCCAGGATGATGGCGTCAAAGCGCTGGTCCTCGGCGATGAAGCGTCGCAGGCTGGCGTTGACATCGGCGTCCAGAAACTCGTTGCGGGCGGCGTCAAAGCCGTTGAGGGCCACATTGGCCCGGGCCCGCTCCAGCGCCGGCCCGGACGAATCGATGGAAGTGACGTGCGCCGCGCCGCCAGCCAGGGCGGCGACGGTGAAGCCGCCGGTGTAGCAGTAGGTGTTCAGGACACGCTGGAACCCCAAGCGCCGCGCGTACTCGCTGAACTTGTGACGGCTGTCACGCTGGTCCAGGTAGAAGCCGGTCTTGTGGCCGGTGGCAATGTCCAGCGACAGGCGCCAGGCGTGTTCCTGGATGGTGAGCTCCACCGGGCCTTCGCCGCGCAGCCAGCCCGTGGCGGGCGCCAGGCCCTCGAGCTGGCGGGCGCTGGCGTCCGAGCGTTCGTACAGGCGCGACAGGCCGGTCTCGGCCAGCAGGGCGTCGGCCAGCATCCCCTTCCAGCGCTCCACGCCCACCGACAGAAACTGCGCAACCAGGGTGTCGCCGTAGCGGTCGACGATCAGGCCGGGCAAGCCGTCGGATTCGCCGTGGACCAGGCGCATGCCGTCGCTGTCGATGGCCATACGCTGGCGCGCCTGCACCGCCTGGCGCACGCGCCGGGCGAGGAAGGCCGTATCGATGCGCTGCGCCTCGTCAAAGCTCCAGCAGCGGGCCCGGATGCGGGACGCGGGACTGAAGGCGGCCCAGGCCAGGAAACGGCCGTCGTGCGACTCGACGCGCACGGTCTCGCCGGCATCGCCACCGCCCTTGGCGATGGCGGATTCGAAGACCCAGGGATGGCGCCGCAGGAGGGAACGCTCCTTGCCGTCCTTCAGGCGGATGGTTTTCATCGCCCGATTGTCGCCGGCGACATCAGCCCTTGCGCTTGGCGCGCGGGTGGGCCGCGTCGTAGGCCTGGGCCAGGTGCTGGAAGTCCAGGCGCGTATAGACCTGGGTGGTGGCGATGCTGGCGTGACCCAGCATCTCCTGGACCGCCCGCAGGTCGCCGCTCGATTGCAGGACATGACTGGCAAAGGAGTGGCGCAGCATGTGCGGATGCACCGGTGCGGCCAGGCCGGCGCGCAGGCTGCGCTCACGCAGGACCTTCCAGGCAGACTGGGGAGTCAGGCGCTGACCCCGTGGACCCAGAAACAGCGCCGCAGTGTCGGCCTGGGCGCTGCGACACGCGGCGGGCGCCTGCGGCCCGGTGCGCTGGACCTGCCAGCGGGCCAGAGCCTGCAAGGCTGCGGCGCCCACCGGTACCGCGCGGCGCTTGCCGCCCTTGCCCAGAACATGGGCCTGCCCGGCCTCGGCATCCACCCAGCCCTGGGCGCTGGCACTGGCCACCACGTCCAGCCCCAGAAGCTCGCCCACGCGCAGGCCGCCGCCATAGAGCAGTTCCACCAGGGCGGTATCGCGCGCTTCGCGCCAGGGGTCGGCCTCGCCGTCCTGGTAGGCGGCAAGCTGCACCGCGTCATCGACGCTGAGGGCCTTGGGCAAAGGGCGCGGGGATTTGGGCGCGCGTACGTCGGCCACCGGGTTGTGAGCGATCCGCCCCTCGCGCCCGAGCCAGGCATAAAAGCCGCGCCAGCCCGAGAGGATCAAGGCAATGCCGCGCCCGCTGCGGCCCCCGCCGTGCATCTGCGCGACCCAGCGGCGCACATGCGCCGTCTGGACCTGCAGCAGGCCCACGCCCGCAGCCTGCGCATTCGACTGCAGGCGCGCCAGGTCCAGGGCATACAGTTCGACGGTGCGCGTGGCCAGGCGCTTGGCGACGCGAACATGCTCGAGATACTTCTCGACCTGCGCTTCGTCGCTGGTCTGGCCCCCACGCTCACTCATGCCGCGGGATCCTTTCAGAGCCTCAGTCGCGGCGCAGCCGCGCGAGCGCCGCACCGGCCAGTTCGGCGATGCGCTCCAGAAAGTCGGTGCCCATGCCGCTGGTAAAGCGCTGGGCATCGGGGGAGGCCAGCACCAGCAGTCCGAAGGCTGGGGTGGTGCTGCTGATCGCACCTTCGCGCAAGGGGATCATGGCCAGCGAAGCGACCTGGGCCGAGTCCTCGAACCAACCCGCCGCCTCGAAACCGGAGTTCACCCCGCAATAGGGCTGCGTGAGCGACGAGGCGAAGCTGCGCACGTCATCGCTCACACCCTGGGCGAAGGGCTGCGCGGAATGCCGCTCAGGCAGGCCCCATAGGCGCAGGGCAACCTGCGGCACCATGAACTGCTCCCGGATCTCGGAAACGATGGCGGCAGGCAGCGCGTCGTCGCCCGCCACCGCAAGCAGCTGCAGCGCCCAGCGATGCAGGCGGCCGGAGATGACCATGTTCTCGCCGCCGTGGCGGATCATGTCCATCATGCGCATTTCCAGGGCACGGATCTTTTCGCGCAGCATCTCGGCCTGGCGCTCCTGCAGGCTCACCGCGCGGTTGCCGTGCGGGCTATTGAGCTGCACGCTGGCCAGGAGCTCGGCGTGGCGCTGGAAGAAATCGGGGGTGTTCGCCAGGTAGTTGGCGATGTCGTCCTCGGTGATCGGATTCATGGCGTCATTGTTCATGTTCATGTTGGTATCTCCACCTCGCCTTCAAAGACGGTGACGGCCGGGCCGGTCATGCGCACGGGCGTGTCGCTGCCGTCCCATTCGATCGTGAGCAGGCCGCCGTGCGTGTGCACATCGACCCGCCGATCCAGGTGACCCAAGCGAATACCGGCCACGACCGCGGCGCAAGCGCCGGTGCCGCAGGCCAGGGTCTCGCCCGCGCCGCGCTCCCAGACACGCAGGCGCACCTGCGCGCGGTCCACCACCTGCAGGAAGCCGACGTTCACCTTGCGCGGGAAGCAGGCATGGCGCTCCAGGCGCGGGCCCAGCGAGGCAACGGGCGCCGCCTCAACGTCAGGCACCAGCAACACCGCGTGGGGGTTGCCCATGGACACCAAAGCCACCGGCACAGCGACCGCGTCCACCTGGACGGGCCACAGCTGCCACGGGCCGCTGGCCTGGGGCGCGAGGCCCATGGGGTCGAAGGGGATGGTCGGCAGATCGAAGACCGGCGGGCCCATGTCCACGGTGACGCGTCCGTCCTCGAGCATGCGCAGCTCCAGGATGCTGCTCATGGTCTTGACCCGCACGGTGGAACGGTCGGTGAGACCGCGTTCGCGCACGAAGCGCACGAAGCAGCGCGCGCCGTTGCCACAGTGCTCCACCTCGCTGCCGTCGGCGTTGTGGATCGCGTATTCGAAATCGATGCCGGGCTCGGGCGAGGGGCGCACGCAGAGGATCTGGTCGGCGCCGACGCCGAAATGGCGGTCCGCCAGCCACCGGTATTGCTGCGGCGAGAGGTCCAGGCGCCCGCGGGTTTCGTCCAGGACGACGAAGTCGTTTCCCGCGCCCTGCATCTTGGTGAAGCGAACGCGCATCGGCGCATTATCGGTCAGGGGCGCCAGGGCGCCGCCAGGCCCATGATGTAATTCCCCGCATGGTCCGAGCCACCCAATTGCTGCATGCCCAGCGCGAGCCTGCGCCTGTGCGCCCCGCCGCCACCGTGCTTCTGATGCGAGACACGCCCGAAGGCCCCGAAATCCTCATGACCCGCCGATCGGCCACCGCGAGCTTCGCGCCTGGGGCCTACGTGTTTCCCGGCGGCGGCATCGACCCCGCCGATGCGGTCTCGCACGACATCGCGGCGCGTCGCCCCACCCAGGGCGACCTGCACCTGACCCAGGCGATCGCCGCCATCCGCGAGAGCTTCGAGGAACTGGGCGTGCTGCTGGCCCGCCACGCCGACGGCCGGCCCACCACGGACATCGACATCGCCGCGATGGACCGCCAGGCCCCCTTCGCGACTCAGTGCCGCGCGCGCGGGCTGACGCTGGCAGCCGACGGCGTGTACGTGCTGGCGCACTGGATCACCGACCGCGACCTGCCTCGGCGCTTTGACGTGCCCTTTCTCGTGGCGCGCATGCCCCAGGGGCAGGAGCCGGTAGCCGACGAGTCCGAGCAGTTCGAGCCGGTATGGGTGCGGCCCGCGCTGGCCCTGGAGCGCCACGCGGCGGGCAGCTTCCTCATGATCTTCCCGACCATCCGCACCTTGCAGCGGCTGGTGGACTTCACCAGCGTGCAGGCCGTGCTGGACGCCTGCGCCAGCGAGCAGCCCCTGTGGACCAGTTGCCCGCGTGCCGGCCTCCGAGATGGCCAGGAGGCCCGCTTCATGGAGCACGAGTCGCCCTACGGCGAGCTGGCCCTGGTGTGTCCCGACGGCCAGATCGTGCACCCGCTGGAGTGGCAGACCGAGCGGCCCGTGCCGCTGCTGCGGCACCTGCAGCGCCTGACCGCCCCCAACCCCGGCGTGATGACCGGCCCCGGCACCAACACCTACCTGGTGGGCGACGCCGCCAGCGGTTACCTGGTGATCGACCCTGGACCGGACAACGCGGCCCATATCGAACGCATCGTGCAGGCGACCGGCGGCGACGTGCGAGCCATCGTGTGCACGCACTCGCACCCGGACCACTCGCCGGCCGCCCGCCCCTTGCAAGCCCGCTGCAACGCCCGCCCGCCGATCCTGGGTCTGCCCTCGCAGCCCACCGCGCGTCCCGACAGCGCCTTCACCCCCGACCAGTCCCTGGCCGACGGCGAGGTCATCACGCTCCAAGGCGGCGGCCTCACCCACCGCCTGCAGGTGGTGCATACGCCGGGCCATGCGGCCAATCACCTGTGCCTGGTGCTGCTGGAAGATGGCCTGCTGTTCTCGGGCGACCACATCCTCAACGGCAGCACCACGGTGGTGGCCCCCCCCGACGGCGAGATGACCGCCTACCTCGACTCGCTGGACCGCCTCGCGGGCCTGTGCGGCGAGCACGGCCTCGCGTTCATCCTGCCAGCGCACGGCCATGTGCTGGGAGACGCACCGCAGGCGATTGCAAAACTCAAGGCGCACCGCCTTGCACGCGAAGCCAAGGTGCTGAAGGTGATGCGAGCGATGCCCCAGGGCACGCTGCAGGATTGGCTGCCCCAGGCCTATGACGACGTGCCGGTGGCCATCCGGCCGGTGGCCCTGCATTCCCTGCGGGCCCATGTGGACCGCATCCGGGCTCTGGGCCTGGAGGCGGCATGACCCCCGACGCGCCCAGCGGCGAAGGCGTCCGTCTGTCCAAGCGGGTCGCGGCCCTGGTGCCCTGCTCGCGCAGCGAGGCCGAGCGTTACATCGAAGGGGGCTGGGTGCGGGTCGATGGCGAGGTGGCCGAGGTGCCGCAGGCGCGCGTGTCGCCCGCGCAGACCGTGACGCTGGACCCCGAGGCCAGCTTGCTGGCGCTGGCGCCGCTGACCGTGCTGGCGAACATCGCCGCCGACGGAGGCCCCGCATCGCTCACGATCGCCGACCGCTGTCCCGAGGACCGCAGCGGCCTGCGCGTCACCGCGGCGCAGCTGCGGCAGTTGCGGGAGCTGCTGCCGCTGCCGGCCGGGGCCCAGGGCCTGGCGGTGTACAGCCAGGATCCGCGCATCGTGCGCAAGCTCAACGAAGACGCGCTGGCCATCGAGCAGGAATGGGTGGTGCAGGTGCAAGGCGAGATCGCGCAGGATGGCCTCGCGCGCCTGGAGCGACTGGCCGCGCCGCGCACCGCCCTGCCCCAAGGTCGTCCACCTCTCAAAGCCAGCTGGCAAAGCGAAGAACGTCTGCGCCTGGCGTTCAAGGGCATCGATCCGGCGCAGATTCCCTGGCTGTGCGGGCAGGTGGGCCTGGTGGCCATGCAGGGGCGACGCCTGCGCCTGGGCCGCTTGCCCTTGGCCGGCTTGCCGGTCGGCCAATGGCGGGCCCTGGTGCCGCACGAGCGGTTCTAGGCTCGGCGCCAGGCCCGAAATTAAGTGTGAAGCGCGCCGGTACGCCGGATTCTGTGCGTCACGGTTGCCCGTGACGTGACCGCCATTCTTCTGGGCCGCCCGTTGCCGAAGCGGCTCGATGCTACCTACCCGCCAGCTCCCCGGGACACAGGTCGACACTGGCCTACTTGGTATTGCTGCACGTAGAGATTGCCCGTTTCACCCCCCGTGTTGCCACGGGGACTCGTCTCTGTTGCTCTGATCCTCACCTCACGGTGGACAGGTGTTACCTGCTACGCTGCCCTGTGCAGTCCGGACGTTCCTCCAGTGCGCTCTTTCGAGACTTGCACCAGCGGCGGTCTGGCGTGCTTCACGGGGCGTATTATCGGCGCTTGCTCACTCGTCTTTGGTTCGATAGCCACGAACCCGCAAGACCATGATCCGCATCGCCGAAATCAAGCTGTCCTTGGCCCAGGCCGAGGCTCCCGAGACTCACCTGCGGGCCGCGGCCAGCCAGGCCCTGGACATCCCCCTCGCGGACATCGCGCGCCTGGAAGTCTTCAAGCGCAGCTTCGACGCGCGCAAGGCCGATTTGCTGGCCGTCTACATCGTGGACCTCACGCTGGCCGACCCCGCGCAGGAGGCGCCGCTGCTGGCGCGCCTGGCGGGTCGCCCGCACATCGGCCCCACGCCCGATATGGTCTGGCGTCCGCCCGTGACGGCCAAGACGCCGCCCGCCCTGCGGCCGGTGGTGATCGGTTTCGGCCCCTGCGGCATCTTCGCGGCGCTGTCGCTGGCGCAGATGGGGCTGTGCCCGATCGTCATCGAGCGAGGCAAACCGGTGCGCGAACGCACCAAGGACACCTGGAGCCTGTGGCGCAAGAACGTGCTGCACCCGGAGAGCAATGTGCAATTTGGTGAGGGCGGGGCCGGCACCTTCTCCGACGGCAAGTTGTACAGCCAGATCAAGGACCCGCGCCATCTGGGACGCAAGGTGATGCAGGAATTCGTGCAGGCCGGTGCACCCGCCGAGATCCTGTACGCCGCCCACCCGCACATTGGCACCTTCAAGCTGGTGAAGGTGGTCGAGAACATCCGCGAGCAGATCATCGCCCTGGGCGGCGAGGTGCGCTTTCAACAGCGGGTGACCGATTTCCATATCGAGGACGGGCACCTGCGCGGGCTGACTGTCCTGGACCAGGCCACCGGCGCCTCGCACGAACTGCGCGCCGACCATGTGGTGCTGGCTCTGGGCCACAGCTCGCGCGACACCTTCGAGCGCCTGCATGAACGCGGCGTCCACCTGGAAGCCAAGCCGTTCTCGGTGGGTTTTCGCATTGAGCACCCGCAAGGCATGATCGACCGCGCCCGCTGGGGCCGGCATGCCGGCCACCCGCTGCTGGGAGCCGCCGACTACAAGCTGGTGCACCACGCGAGCAACGGGCGGGCTGTCTACAGCTTCTGCATGTGCCCGGGCGGTACGGTGGTCGCGGCCACTTCGGAACCGAATCGGGTCGTGACCAACGGCATGAGCCAGTACTCCCGCAACGAGCGCAATGCCAACGCCGGCATGGTGGTGGGCATCGACCCGCGCGACTACCCGGGCAAGGACCCGCTGGCAGGCATGAGGCTGCAGCGCGAGCTGGAGTCCCGCGCCTTCGTGCTGGGGGGCGGCACCTACGAGGCGCCGGGGCAGCTGGTGGGCGACTTCATCGCGGGCAAGCCGTCGACCGCGCTGGGCGAGGTCGAGCCCTCGTACAAGCCCGGCGTGAAGCTGGGCGATCTGCACCCCGCCCTACCCGCCTACGCGAGCGAGGCCATGCGCGAGGCCCTGCCCGCCTTCGGTCGCAAGATCGCAGGCTTCGACCGACATGACGCGGTCCTCACGGGCGTGGAGACGCGCACCTCCTCTCCGCTACGCATCACACGCGGCGAGGATTTGCAGAGCCTGAATGTGCGCGGGCTGTACCCCGGGGGCGAAGGCGCGGGTTACGCGGGCGGCATCCTCTCAGCCGGCGTGGACGGCATCAAGCTGGGTGAGGCGGTGGCACGGGCGCTGTCCGAGGCCTGACCGCGTCGGGCGCGCCGGCCTCCGCAGCCCACGCCGCCCGAACCACTCAAGCCGCGGCAGCGATGTACGTGCGTTCGACGACGCGATCGTCACCGAGCACGATCATCGAAAACAGCAGTTCGTCAAGGTTGCGGGCCATCTGCGTCTTGCGCGCCAGCAGCGGCGTGGCCTTCGGATCGAGCACCAGAAAGTCGGCCTCGCAACCGGGCTGCAGGT
>JBEEIS010000091.1:0-7133 GCA_041169755.1 Pseudomonadota bacterium
GTACGACGAATCGCTGCGGCTGCTGGCCCGGCGCGGGCTGCCGATGCCGCCCGAATACCTGGACCGGGACTGGTCGCAACCCCACCAGGCCAGTGAAGCCGTCGAGGCAGCCTGGGTCACCGTGTACCGAGACCCCAAGGCCCACTGGGATCTCTACCAATTGGGTGAAGAACTGACCGACCTGGAGGATGCTTTCCGCCTGTGGCGCTTTCGGCACGTGACCACCGTGGAAAGGGTGATCGGGTTCAAGCGGGGCACGGGCGGCACGGGCGGCGTGTCCTACCTGCGAAAGATGCTGGACGTGGTGCTGTTTCCGGAGATCTGGAGCCTGCGCACCCACCTATGACCCGCGTCTAAATAAGCGCCAACTTAAGTGCCGATTTCTAGCGCCTGGCGCCCGCTGCCGCGGCGGCGCTATTTCGTACTATTTCCCTCGGAAAATCAGCGATTTCATAGCTGCTAGACTGGCTGGCTCCTGGTCATTTAGCGAGCGACTTCACAAGTCTCTATCCTGTGGTGAATCCGACGCAAGGCGCAGTCTGGGTCAAGGGCTGGTTCGACGGCGACTTCACCTCGGTCGGCTCGGCTGGCTCGGACCTGGCACGTGACCGTGCCACAGAACAGGTCGTCATCACGCGAGGCCGCATGCGCTCCATCGAGCGCGCCGACGGCCCTCCGCCGCCCGAAGACGGCGCCGGGGCGCCCCTGTACCAACGCTCGGTGCCCATGGTGCACCTGGAAAATCCGGGCGGCGAAGGCTGGATCGTCCAAGGCCATGACCTGCACATTCCCAAGTGGTCCAGCGTGACCACGGGCACCGCGGACGAATCCACCGCAAAGGAAGTCGGCCGCCTGGGCGGCTGGGCCTGGATGAAGATCCTGCCGCCACGGCCGAAGGAACCGCCGCCGGCTTTCCCCCCGCCTCCACCGCCTCCACCGCCCCCGCCACCCCCTCCGCCGGTCCCCAGCCCGGAGGACGATGGGCAGCCGCCACGCCCGAAGCGAACGCCCGCGCCGCCGGAGGAACCGCCTCCGCCTCCGCCTCCGCCGCCACCCACGCCGCCCGAGACTGCGCCGCAGCCCCACCCCTGCAAGTTGTGCGGGTGGGGGTGGCCGATCGTCTTGTTCCTGCTGCTGTGGCTCTCGTGCAAATTCTCCTGGGCGCTGGTGGGCGTGCTGCCCTTCTTCCTGCGCTGCGCGCTGGCGCAGGTGAGCCTGCCGCCGCGCGCGCCCTGGAAGCAATGGGCTTTCAGCGGCACGGTCCTGGCACTGGCGGTCATTCCCTTCCTGTTGCTGCTGTCCGATGCCGTCACCCACTGCGCAGAGGTTCGGCCCTTGTGGCTGTGGCTGATCGCACTGGCCGTCGTGCTCTCGGCCCGACTGGTGCATTGCTGGGTGCCTTTGGTGGTGGCGATCGTGTGGGCCGTCGCCGCCCTGATTTCTTGCCCCGATGACCCCGCGACCTGCAGCCTGTCCAACTCCCCGGACATGGGCCAGTATGTGAACGACCGCGTGGAGCAATCGCGCCAACGCATGAACGAGGTGTTCCGACCGGACCGCGACGCCGAAGACATCGCCGGCCAAGGCGATGGCAGCTCTGAGAGCGGACGCCTGCCCACGATGACCATCGACCAGGCGGCCAAGACGCCCGACAAGGTGTTCCGCTGCGTCGACGAGCGCGGCAAACCCCGACGCAACCACCAGATCTACATGGGTGAGGGCGCGCTGTTTGAGCTCAATGAAACCACGCTCAACGAGGTCGAGGCCCGCCCCCAATTGGTCAAGCTCGGCGAATTGATCCGCAAGCACCCCGACGCGAACATCACCATCGTCGGCCATGCCGACAAGACGCCCCACAAGGATGGCCCACGGGGCAACTTGAAACTCAGCGAGCAACGGGCCAGTGCGGTCGCCGATTGGCTGGTCGAAAACGGCTACGCGCGGGCCGAAAAAATCTCGGCCATGGGCGTGGGCGACCGCTACCCGATGGTGGAGACGCAGGACGAGTTCCGCGGCAACCGCCGTGTGGAAGTACGGGTGCAATGCCCCAAGGAGGGCCGATGAACTTCTCAAGTTTCAAGGCATTGCTGCGGCAGACGATGGCACAGGCCTTTTCGCGGCCCCGGGTCCTGGCCTGCACCTCGCTGTCCGAGGTCCTGCCGCTGGATCTGATGCTGCTGCGCGTGCAGGTGACAGGCTGGGGCTGGCTGGACCTCCGCGGCCCCGACGGGTTCGCGCGGCGGGAGTTCTTTCGAGAGCCCGGCACTCTGGAGGTGGCCGCACCGGTGCGCGCCGCGATCACGCTAAAGGTCATGAACCCCTGGGGCAGCCGCAGCTACCCCATCGACACACACACCCGGCGCGACGAGATCTGGCGCGCCCCGGAGACCGCCTTCGGCGCGCGCCTGCCCGATGACCTGCGGCCCGCGTACGAGCGGTTTGGCGCCCCCCGGGAGGCGCAGGTGCCGCGCGTCGCCTTGCCCTCCATGCTGGCGCCGCCGCCGCTGGTCACCCTCGTACCAGGGTTCAAGCTGCGCGCGTCGCCAAGCGAACTCACCACGCCCGAACTGGTCGTGCTTGCACTGCCGGCCGTCGTCCCGCCCGAGGGCGCGCCGGCACACCCCGCCCTGCCTGCGTGGAATCCGCAACTGCCCATGGCCACCCTGGAGTCCACGATGGCCCAGGCCCACATTGATCCCTGACCCCGTCTTCGCCCTACCCATTTTTTGATGTTTCGAGCAACCAGGAGTCCCCATGACTGAAACCCGGCCCACCAACTCGTACGACCCGGCACCGGCCACCGAATACAACTACGCCCTCAACCTGAACTGGTTGAATCGGGCGCTGTACTACTCGGCGGGCGTCGATGTGCAGTTGCTCAAACACTGCCCAAGCTACGACCGCGTGAAGCTGCAGGGGATTGGCGGCACGGTCATGGCCACCGCCGCTCTGGCCTTCATCTCCGGCTCGTACGCGTTCTACACCGTGTTCGGCCCTAACTCGGTAGACCGCCCCGACGAGATCAGCTTCGGCTGGATGCTGGTCGCCGCCTTCTTCGGCCTGGTGTGGTCTGCGGTGATCTACAACCTGGACCGCTTCATCGTCTCCACCACGGGCCACGGCGACGGCACCGACAACGTGACCCTGGGCGAGATCGCCCGCGCCCTGCCTCGGATGATGATGGCCGTGCTCATTGGCTTCGTGCTATCGAAGCCATTGGAAATCCGGATCATGAAGACCGAGATCGATGCGCAGCTCAAGATCGAGCAAGAGGAATATGCGCAGGAATTCATCGATAACGCCAAGAAGAAGCGCGACCTGGCAGTGACCAACATCACCGCCGGCAAGGACGAACTGGTCAAGCAGAAAGAGAAGAAGCTACAGGAGATCGAGACCCTGCGCCAGGAAGTCGTGAAGGCCGAGAAGAACTTCACCGAAGAAATGGCCAGCGGATTCCAGAAGCGGTCGCAGGAGAAGAAGGCCTTGGTCGAGAAGAACACCGCCGCCCTGGAAGAAGGCAAGACGCGCCTGCTGCCCGAGATCACCGAACTGCAAAACCGCATCAAGGAGAAGGAGCTGGAGGTCGACGCGGAGAACAAGAAGTTCCAGCAGGCCAACGTCGACGCCAAGATCCAGGGTGAGCGCCTGAACGGCCTGATCAAGCGCATCGAAATCGCGCACGAGACCTCGCCCACCGCCTCCTGGTTCCTGACCCTGATGCTGATCTTCATCGAGATCTCGCCTCTGTTCTTCAAGATGATGCTCACGCTCAGCACCATCGACTACCTGACCGAGAACCAGAAGCGCATGGCGCGCGTGCGCCGGGGTATCGAAGTGGGACACGCCCTGGACGCCAGCGGCGAAGCCATCATCGACGTCAAGCACGCCAAGTACCACGAAGCTGAACTGGCCGCGACCCGCACCATCGGCAAGCTGGCCATCGATCGCCAGTTGACGGAGCAGGTCCAGGGCGAGTTCACCCGCATCGTGTCGGACGACATCAGCAAGAACCCGGGCGGCTACATCGACCGCCTGCCGCCTGCCGCCTCCTGATCTCGAACGGACCACGCCACATGCGCGCTCTGGACAGGGTCTGCACGCTCCTGGGGTTCCACGACGGCCATTTGAACCGTCTGGAGCAGCCCGAACACCGCCAGTGGATCGGGCTGTCCAACCTGCTGGTGCTGCTGGCGTTCACCGTCATGTCGATATCGGTCGGCCTGATGGCGTGGATGTACAGCGCACCGGGCTGGGGGCGTCCGCTGCTCACGGCGGGCGTGGCGGTGCTGTTCTTCGCGGTGCTGGTGTCGGTGCATGTACTGTTCGTGACGCTGGGGGCCTACCCCCTGCACGCGAGCGCCGAGGGCATCAGCCTGTGGCGGCCCCATCCGCTGCGCCTCGTGCTGTTCGCCTTCCTGGCCGCCGTGCTGTCGCAGCCACTGCTGATGTGGGCGCAAGGCAAGCGACTGGACGCCCAAACCCGTGAGCGGCTGGAGTTCCGCGTGATCGCGCAGTTCGAGGGCAAGGAGCGCACCCGGCTTGGGGACAAGCAGCAGTCGCTGTTGCTGGAGAAGGCTGTCCTGGAAGAGGAACTGCGCCAGGTACAGCGCTCCACCTCGACCCCTACTCTGGGGGTCTCCTCCACCCGCAAGGCCCTGCTGGTAGGGGCCTCCGACTACAGCGGCAGGATCAGCCGCCTGCCCAATGTGCGCAATGACATCCTGGCGATGAACCAGAAACTGCGCGCTCTGGGCTACGAGGTCACGCTGTCCATGGACGATCCACGCGAGGTGGTGCGCGAGAAGATCCAGAACTACAGCATGTCCCTCAAAAGCGGTGACATCAGCCTGCTGTATTTCTCGGGCCATGGCATCGAGCAAAACGGGCACAACTATTTCATTCCCAAGGACTTCGCGGAGAACCGCTCAGGCCCCATCTCCGAGAAGGATCTGCGTAATCGCGCCATCGTCATGACCCCGCTGATTGACGATCTGACGCGGGCCAAGCTACGCCTGAACCTGCTGCTGCTAGACGCCTGCCGCACCGATCTGGACGACGCGCCCCGCGGTCTGGCGGGGATGCAAAGCACCACGAGCAAGAACGTGATCGTGGTCATGGCAGCCTCCCCGGGCCAAGAGGCCCTGGACGGCCTGGCGGGTCAGCGTGGTGGCAACAGCCCCTTCGCGTCTGCAGTACTGCGTAACCTGGAGCGCGACGAGGACGCCGGCAAGGTATTTCGCCGCGTGACACGTGAGGTGATCGAGAACACGGCAGACACCATGAAGCAGCTGGGTAAGCCGCCGCAGACCCCCTGGATCTCCGAGTCAGTGGTCGAACTGGAGATCAAGCTGATTCCCCCTGCGCTGCAGGCCCGCAACGTGCAAGCCACGCGAGCCAAGCTGCAGACGATCGCCCCGCAGTGCGTGAAGCTGCTGGAGCAAGGCGCGGATCCCGTCTTGTACGGCGCCTGCCTGGGCCGGGAAAAGGAGCGACTGGACCGGCAGATCGGCTTCATCGAAGAACAGGTCGGGACCATCGCCGAAGACGCCAACGCCTGGCTGAAGCAGGAACTGTCGGAGTCGATGTTCTTCGGCGAGCGCCTGCGCCTCATGTGGACCAACTACCTGGTCAATGGCCTGCTGACGCTGCTGCTCACCGCCCTGATGCTGGCGGGCATTGTGATGCGTGATTTCCTGAGGCCCGCGGCACTGCGTGCCTATGAGCACCTGCGTCACCAGAGCCTGCGCAAGCTGCTTCGCAACCATCACGCCTCCTTCCAGTCCGCGATCGACGCCGCCGTCGCGAGCTATCACAGCGACAGCCCGATCCCGCGCTACGAACACTGGTCGACTGAGCACGACTTCTACTCCGCAGCCCTCCCCCGGGCCGCCATTCGCCGGGCGGTGGACACGCGCTTTTCGCCCGTCGAAGAACAAAACATGTGGGACTGGCTGCTAGACCGGCCCGGGAAAGAAGCAGCGCCATGAGCCTGAGCGGATCGACCCTGGATGATGTGTTTTGCTGGGTGTCGGGTGGCGACCCGGAGTATTTCTACCTGGACGACGACATCGCCGCCGACGAGCGCCGTGTCGCGCGCGCCTACGGCATCAGCATCCTGGCGGTCACCCTGATTCACTTCATTTGCTCGGCGCTGAGCATCCACGAGATATTCGTGCATCTGCGAGAGAGCCTGAGCGCGCCGATCTTCATCGGCCTGCTGGTACTGCCTTTGGCCTTCCTCTGGAGCGCCCTGCTTTTCAGCCTGTTGCGGTTCACGATCCAGACCGGCTACGAGCACGACGAAAACTGGCTCGGGCGCCTCAAGCGGGTGGTGATGCTGATGCCAGTGTGGCTGGTGTTTCCGACCCTGGGCTTCGCGGCGGCCGTACCGCTGCAGACGGCGGCCCTGTCGGACGACATCCGCTTCGCCGCGGTGGTCGAACGCTGGGAACGCCTGGGTCCCTCGCTGCTCGAGGTGCACCTGTCCCAAGCGGTGCAAAGCGACAAGCCGCACCACCCCTGCCTGAAGCCGCTAATGACGCCGCAGATCTTCAACGATCTGGAGGATTCCGTGGAACGACTGGGGGCCTGTCAGGAACTGGTCGCGGCGCCGCCCGAGGCAGGTGCCCAAGGTGGCAGCGATTTCGACGCGGCCTATTCGAACCGCCTCCTGGACAGGGTGCGCACCCACCTGTATGCCGACGGACTGATTGCGCGCTCCAAACACGCCTTCCGCGTGGCACCGGGCGCCTCCTGGCTGCTGGCCTTGGTGATGATGGTGATTTTCTCGGCGCCCTACCTGACCCGCCTGCTGGCCCGCCGCCGGGCCTACGAGTACTGGCGCCAGGACAACCATCGGCGCCTGCTGGCCCGCAGGGCACACATCGAGCTGCATGCCCATGACGTGTTCGACGACAAGGGAAACTCCATGGCCCTACACCGCTACCACGGGGTCGAGCAGGCACAGCGCGAGATGGTCGAGCGCTATGCACAGGCACGCAAGCAAACGCGCCAGGCGCTCGAAACCAGCAAGATCGAGTTTCAGCAGCGCCCCTAGCCTGCGTGCGCGGCGCCCGACTCGCCCCTCAGGCGTAAGCGGCGCACAGGTCGCCCTCGGCCCGCAGGTGGTCAAA
>JBEEIS010000092.1:0-8310 GCA_041169755.1 Pseudomonadota bacterium
AGCGCGCGCAGCGTGGCGGCGCAGGCGGCGGCCTGGTCGGCGGCGATGACAACCACCATGCCGATGCCGTTGTTGAAGGTGCGGTTCATCCCGATGTCGTCGATGCCCGCCGTCTTTTGCAGCCAGGCGAACAGTTCGGTCTGCGGCCAGCTGCCCTTCTTCAGGTGCGCCGCCGTGCCCTCGGGCAGCACACGCGGGATGTTCTCCAGCAGGCCGCCACCGGTGATGTGGGCCAGGGCCTTGATCGGGTGCTGGGCCAGGGTGGCGAGCACCGGTTTCACGTACAGGCGGGTGGGGGCCATCACCGCTTGGCGGAACGGCTGCCCGTCCAGGGTGTCGGGCAGGTTGGCGCCGGCGCGCTCCAGGCACTTGCGCACCAGCGAGAAGCCGTTGGAGTGCACGCCATGGGAGGCCAGGCCCAGGACCACATCGCCGGGGCGGACGTCGCGGCCGGTGAGGATCTTGGATTTCTCGACAGCGCCCACGCAAAAGCCCGCCAGGTCGTATTCGCCCTCGGGGTACATGCCAGGCATCTCGGCGGTCTCGCCCCCGATCAGGGCGCATCCGGAGAGCTCACAGCCGCGGGCGATACCGCCCACGACGGCCGCAGCCGTGTCCACATGCAGCTTGCCGCAGGCGAAGTAGTCCAGGAAGAACAGGGGCTCGGCGCCCTGCACCAGCACATCGTTCACGCTCATGCCTACGAGGTCGATGCCCACGGTGTCATGCAGGTTCCACTCGAAGGCGAGCTTGAGCTTGGTGCCCACGCCGTCGGTGCCGGAGACCAGCACTGGTTCCTTGTACCGCTTGGGCACCTCGAAGAGGGCACCGAAGCCTCCAATGCCCGCCAGCACCCCCTCGCGCATCGTCTTTTTTGCCAGAGGCTTGATGCGTTCGACCAGCGCGTCGCCGGCATCGATGTCGACGCCGGCGTCCTTGTAGGAGAGGGGGGCTTGTGTCATGGGGGCAAGGAAGGCGGTAGGGGAGGGCCGCGTGCGGCGAGGCGGGGGCGGCCCGATAGAATTTGCGAGATTTTACTTGGCCCCCCCCGCCTTGCCCTGATGCCATCGACTTTCGCGCCGATTCCCGCGCAGGCCCTGCGCCTGGCCGACCTGGCCGGGGCGTGTCCGCGCCTTCGACGCCCATGAAGCAGATCGCGCTGGACATCGGCCTGGCCCGCGGCCCCACGCTGGAGGGTTTTTGCGCCGGCCCCAACGAGGCGGCGCTGTCCCACCTGAAGCTGTGGTGCGGCAGCCCCACGCGCTCGCCCGTGCCGACCTACCTCTGGGGCGGCAGCGGCAGCGGCAAGACCCACCTGCTCAAGGCTGTTGGCCAGGCGCTGCGTGACCAGGGGGCGTCGGTGGGCTGGCTCGACGCCGCGATACCCGAGCCCCCCGCTTTCGACGAGCGCTGGGCCGTGGTGCTGATGGACGACACCCACGTGTACACCGCAGTGCAGCAGCACGCGGCCTTCAACTGGTTCGTCAATGCGCAGACCCTGCAGCGCGGCGTGCTGGCCGCCGGGAGCCTGCCGCCTGCCGACCTGAAGCTGCGCGAGGACCTGCGTACCCGCCTGGGCTGGGGTCATGTGTTTCAGCTGCAGGTGCTCTCTGAAACCGAGCGGCGCGCGGTGCTGCGTCAGGCCGCCGACGCGCGCGGCGTATTTCTGGGCGACGAAGTCATGGACTACATGCTCTCTCGCTTCTCGCGTGACCTGGGCAGCCTCATGCAGCTGCTGGAGCACCTGGATCTGTATGCCTTGCAGACCAAGCGCGCCATCACCATCCCCCTGATCCGCTCCATGCTGGAGAACGAGTGAAACTCGCGCTGTTCGACCTCGACCACACCCTGCTGCCGATCGACTCCGACTACGCCTGGGGCGAGTTCACCCTGGAGATCGGTTGGTGCGACCCGGGCCACTTCAAGACCCGCAACGACGAATTCTTCGCGCAGTACCAGGCGGGCACGCTGGACGTGCACGCCTATGTCCGTTTCGCGACGGAGGCGATCCGCCTGCGCGGTGAGCACCAGGCGCTGGCCGCGCGCGAGGATTTCCTGCGTCGCGTGATCGAACCCGCCATCCATCCGCAGGCCCTGGATCTGGTGGCCCGTCACCGCGACGCGGGCGATCAGGTCGTGATCGTCACCGCCACCAACGAATTCGTGACACGTCCGATCGCTGACCGCTTTGGCGTGCCCGAGCTGATCGCAGTGAATCTGCAGCGCGATGGCGGCGGCTGGATCACCGGCGAGATCGAGGGTGTGCCCTCGATGCGGGCTGGCAAGGTGACTCGCATGGCGCAGTGGCTGGCGCAGCGGGGTCTGGACTGGGCCGACGTCGACGCGACTTTCTACTCCGACTCCTTGAACGATCTGCCCTTGCTGGAAAAGGTGCGCCGCCCGGTGGCCACCAACCCCGACCCCCGCCTGCGCCAAGTGGCCACCGATCGGGGCTGGCGCATACTCGACCTGTTTGGCAATCCCCCATGATCAAGAAATTCATCGACCGCCTGCTGGGTACCGGCGCCTCGGGCAAGAACCGCTTCGGCAAGCGCCGTGAGGTCCCCCACAGC
This sequence comes from Pseudomonadota bacterium, assembly GCA_041169755.1. GTDB lineage: Bacteria > Pseudomonadota > Gammaproteobacteria > Burkholderiales > Burkholderiaceae_C > Ramlibacter. The sequence goes on from JBEEIS010000092.1 coordinate 2,574, forward strand.
GAACACGGCATCAACTTGTCCCTGGTCGACGAGCGCGCCATCCATGTCGTGCGCACCCTGCAGGACGCGGGCTACGAGGCCTACATCGTCGGCGGGGCGGTGCGCGACCTGCTGCTGGGACTGGGCCCCAAGGATTTCGACGTGGCCACCGACGCCACGCCGGAACAGGTCAAGAGCCTGTTCCGGCGTGCCTTCATCATCGGCCGGCGCTTTCGTATCGTGCACGTGGTGTACGGGCGTGGGCGCGAACACGAGGTGATCGAGGTCTCGACCTTTCGCGCCTATCTGGACAACTCCGCGGCAGAGGCCGTGTCCGGCAATGAGCGCACGAGCAAGAGCGAGCTGGCCGGTATGAAGCATGCCGTCGATGCCAGCGGTCGGGTGCTGCGTGACAACGTCTGGGGCCCGCAGGACGAGGACGCCACGCGCCGCGACTTCACCGTGAACGCCATGTACTACGACCCGCAGACCCAGGTGGTGGTGGACTACCACGGCGGCATGGAAGACGCGAAGAAAAAGCGCTTGCGCATGATCGGCGACGCCGCCACCCGCTACCGGGAAGACCCGGTGCGCATCATCCGCGCGGTGCGCTTCGCGGCCAAGCTCAGTCCGCTGGGGTTCGGTCTTGAGTCCAAGACCGCTGCGCCCCTGCAGGCCTGCAAGAAATTGCTGGCCGAGGTGCCGCAAAGCCGTCTCTTCGACGAGATGCTCAAGCTGTTGCAGACAGGCCATGCGCTGGCCACCGTCGCACAGCTCAAGGCCCTGAGCCTGGAGCGGGGCATCTACCCGCTGCTGGAGCTGGTGGTGGAACGCGCCGACCAGCCCTTCGTGCGTGCCGCCCTGCAAGACACCGACCGCCGCGTGGGCGAAGGCAAGCCGGTGGCGCCCAGTTTCTTGCTGGCGGCGGTGCTGTGGTCTGACGTGCGCGAGGGCTGGGCCCGGCGCCAGGCCAAACAGCCGCCGTTCCCCGCCCTGCAGGATGCGATCGACGACGTCTTCAACGCACGCATCGGCGATGTCTCCGGTCGGGGCAAGCTGGCCGCCGACATGCGGGAGATCTGGATGATGCAGCCCCGCTTCGACAAGCGCGTGGGCAGCACGCCCTTCGGCCTGGTGGAGCAGCCGCGCTTTCGCGCCGGCTTTGACTTCATGCGCCTGCGCGCCGACGTGGGCGAGGTCGACGTGGTGCTGGCCGACTGGTGGCAGGAGTTCAGCCTGGCCAGCGATGCGGTGCGCGAGGACCTGATCGCGCAGGTGCGCGACGAGCAGCAGCAAAAAGGCGCGCGCCGCGTGCGCACCGTTCGGCCTGCTGCTGCAGACCCTGAAGCGCCTGCAGCGTCCCCGGATTCTCCGCAAGGCGACGACGGTCCTGCGCCAGCCCGCAAGCGCCGCCGCCGCCGCCGTTCTTCCGGTGGGGGTGGGGCGGCCGGCGCCCCCGAGGGCGGCGGCGAGGGCTGACCTCCCGCATGGCCCGCGAACCGGTCATCGCGTGTGTCGGCCTGGGTGCCAACCTGGGCGACCCGGTGGCCGCCGTGAAGCAGGCCCTCGCAAATCTCGCGCGGCTGCCTCACACGCATCTGGCCGTAGCGTCGGACCTGTACCGCACTGCGCCGTACGAGGCGCAGGGTCCGGATTTCATCAATGCGGTCGCCGTGCTGGAGACGTCGCTCACTGCGCCCGACCTGCTCTCCGCCTTGCAGGCACTCGAACAGGCCGCCGGCCGAGAACGCCCCTGGCACTACGCGCCGCGGACCTTGGATCTGGACTTGCTGCTCTATGGCGACGCGCAGATCGCCAGTCCAGCGCTGACCGTGCCGCATCCGCGCTGGACGCAGCGCGCCTTTGTGCTGGTGCCCCTGGCGCAGGTTGCGCCCCACCGGGTGACCCCGCAGCATCTGGCGGCGGTGTCGGGGCAGCCTTTAGAGCGCCTGGCCCAGGTCTGATCGCGGCCCGAGGCCGCCTCCCGCTTCTTCCCTCAATAGCGCGCGCTGCGTTGCTGCGCCACGTCCAACTCGCTCACGCCGCCCGCGTCATTGCCCCAGGCTCCGCGCACGAAGGTCAGCACCGCAGCGATGTCGGCGTCGCTGAGCGTCAGGGCGAAGGGGGGCATGCCGAAGGGCCGGGGATGGCCCTGGGTGGCCGGCGGATAGGCGCCGTGGATGGTGACCTGCACCAGGTTCGCGGTGACTGGCAAGGTGACCGCACGGTTGCCCGCCAGTCGGGGGTAGGCGCCCGCCACGCCTTCGCCTCGGTTGCCGTGGCATTGCGCGCAGTGGTCGGTGTAGATGCGCGCACCGCGCTGCGCCACGCTGGCGACCACGGGCGGCGCTGGCGGCGGCTGGGTCACAGGCGCTGGGGGTACCGACTGCAGGAACACCGCCATTGCGCGCAGGTCGTCTTCGTGCAGGTGCTGGGTGCTGTGAAGCACGACCTCGGCCATCGGGCCCAGGGTGCTGGCGTGGGGCGAGGTGCCGGTGCGTAGCAACTGGACGATGTCCGCCACGCGCCATCCCGCCACGCCCGCCTCGGCTGGCGAGGCCAGCGACGGCGCGTACCAGGCTTGCATCGGGATCATGCCGCCGGACAGGTCCAACACCTCGCTCGCGCCCCAGGCGTTACGTGTGCTGTGGCAGGCCGCGCAATGGCCCAGCCCTTGCACCAGGTAGGCGCCACGGTTCCACTCGGCGCTGCGCGCGGGTTCCTCGCGGTGGCCGCCCGGTCGGAAGTACAGCGCCCGCCAGACGGCCAGCGCCGCCTGCGTGCTGTACGGCCAGCGCAGGGCGTGCGGCGTGTTGGGCCGTTCTATCGGGGGCAAGGTACGCAGAAAGGCGTGCATCGCGTCGGCATCAGCGCGTGTGACGCGGGTGTAGTGCGTGTAGGGGAATGCTGGGTACAGCATGCGCCCGTCGCGCGAGCGGCCATGGTGCAGGGCCCGCCAGAAGTCGTCGGCGCTCCAGGCGCCCAGGCCGGTGCGAAGGTCAGGCGTGAGGTTGCCCGCGTAGAGCGTGCCAAACGGCGTGGGCAGCGCGCGTCCGCCGGCCCCGGGCGCACCGCCCCGGTCGGTGTGGCAGGCCATGCAGTTGCCCGCGCGCGCAAGGTATTCGCCGCGTGCGACCTGGCGGGTGTCGGAGTCTTGCGTGGCAGCGACTGCAGGCACATCGTTGTGTCCCGGGGCTTCGCTGCGGGCATACAACCCGACCAAGCCTAGTGCGCCCAGCACCGCGACGCAGGCGAGGCCGATCGCGATACGCCGAGTGGTGCGTGGTGTGGGTTGCGTCATGGCCGTGCCCCCACCACGGGCAGGCTCACGCTGCCACAGGTCAGGGTCGGTGGTGCGGGCAGGCGTGCGACGGCCCTGGAATTGGGCGGCAGCGGCTGCGACGACAGCCAGGCCGTGACTGCGTTCAGGTCCTCGGGAGAGAGGGCGCGCGCCACCTGCGCCATGCAGTCTGGAGCGTGGGCTCGGCGCTGTCCGCTGCGCCAGGCGCCCAGTTGCGCGTTGAGGTAGTCACGCGGCAGCCCCAGCAGGCCTGGGGTATTGGGCAGCACCCCGGTCAGTTGCGGGCCGTGGCACTGCGCGCAGGAAGGCAGCTGGCGGGCCGAGTCGCCCTGCAAGGCCAGCGTACGCCCTCGATCGAGCGTCGGCTGCGGCGCTCGCGCCGGTGCGGGCGGCGGATAGGGCAGGTCCAGACTCGCGAAGTGCTGCGCGATCTCCATCAGGTAGGCGTCCGACAGGGGATCGAGCAGCCGTGTCATGAGTCCGTAGTGGCGGCGCCCATCGCGAAAGTGCAGCAGCTGGTGATACAGATAACCCGCCGGCTTGCCGGCGATACGCGGGTAGTAGCCGTCGGGGCCGGCGCGGCCCTGGGCGCCGTGGCAGGCGGTGCAGGCCAGCGTGCGCTGGGCCAGGGTGTCTTCGAAGGGCGCGGCCTGGAGGGTGCAGGCCGCCGCTGAAAGCAGCAGGCTGGCAAGAAACTTCACGGGTCGCATCATGCCCGCTTTTGAAGGGGCATCGCGGTCGCAGCGACCCGACCCCGATAATCAATGGTGATTGTTCCGATACTCCCCACTGCCCACTTCATGACGGCCACCGCGAACACCATGCGCATCGACTGGCAGGAAGCGGGCGAGCGCCGCACCGCGCGCTGGCGCAGTGAGGCTGGCTGGCCGGCCTCATCACGGGTACAGGTGGCCGACGACCGCATGGCAGCCGACGCGGCCTACCGCCTAGTCTGCGAGGGCACGGCCTTGCTGTGGCGAGGCGATTTCTACAACGCGCGCCAGCTGCTGCAGGCGCTGGGCCGGCGGATCGATCGTCGGCCACGCAAGGCCGTCTCCGCGCCAGCCGCTCCGGCCGACCTGTTTCACCGCCATCGCCAGGCACAAGGTCATCGTGCCCGCGTGCTGGGCATGCTGCTCGTGGAGCTGGAGGGCGACTACGGCATCGCGCTGCGGCGCGCGCCCGACCTGCGTGCGGCCTGCGCCGAAGCCTGGGGCGCCCCACAGGGCGAGCGGTCGGTCGTGGCGCTGCGCGAGCTCACGGGCCTTGTCGGTGCGCACGAGTGGCGCAAGCAGGGCGTGGAGGTGCCCGCCCTGGGGCAGGGTTCTGGCAACCGCATCCATCCGCACTACGGCGTCTTCTCGCCGGTGCGTGGCGAGTACCTGGACCTGGTGGCGCAGGCACCGCTACCGGCAGACCGTTCGCTGGCCTTCGACATCGGCACCGGAACGGGCGTGATCGCTGCCGTACTGGCACGGCGCGGCATCACCCGGGTGCTTGCCACCGATACGAATGAACGCGCCCTGGACTGCGCCCGCGACAACTTCGCCCGTCTGGGTGTGCAAGACCGCGTGCAACTGCAGGCGGTCGACCTGTTTCCCGAGGGCCAGGCGCCGCTTGTGGTGTGCAACCCGCCCTGGGTGCCGGCCCGTGGCACTTCCGCACTCGAGCGCGCCGTCTATGACCCCGACAGCCAGATGCTGCGCGGCTTTCTGGCAGGTCTGGTGGCGCACCTGGCGCCTGGCGGGGAAGGGTGGCTGGTTCTGTCCGACCTGGCCGAGCATCTGGGCCTGCGCACCCGCGCCGAGTTGCTGTCTTGGATCGAGGCGGGCCACCTCGCGGTGCACGAGCGCCTGGACATCGCGCCGCGCCATCCCAAGGCGGCCGACCCGGCCGACCCGCTGGCGGCTGCGCGCGCGCGCGAGGTCACCTCGCTGTGGCGGCTGGTGCGCGCGCGGTGAAGACCGCTTGATGTCCGGTTGAAGGTCCGTCGGGTGCTCCCGCTGTAGGCGCGGGTCGCTCCTACAGGTTACGCAGGCGGCGGCCCACTCGGGGCCTGTGCCGTGCTGCGCATGCTACGGCTCTGTCCTGATGGCTCCCACCAGAGTCGGTGCCGCCCGCCATGTCACGGTCCGTGCGTTTGCCTCTGCGACTTTTCTTGGGTCTGCCCCTGCGTCTGCCGCTTGGGCCGACCAGATTCCTGTTTGGCGTGTTGCTCGCCCTCCCGCTGCCGCCGCAAACGGCCAGGGCGGCCGACTTTGCAGGGCAGCAACCCTCGCCCGAGGTACGTGAGCTGGCCGAGCGGGTGCTGACCACCGGCGATCACGGCGGTCGGACGGTCGTGATCGTGGACAAGCAGCAGGCCCGTGTGTTTGTGCTGGATGCGGCCGGGCGCTTCGTGGGCGCCGCCCCCGTGCTGCTTGGCAGCGCCCGAGGGGACCACACCGTGCCCGGTAT
>JBEEIS010000093.1:0-27401 GCA_041169755.1 Pseudomonadota bacterium
CCATGGTTCGCCTTGGCGCGGGGCATGCCGTGAACCGGCCTGTGAAGCCGGAAATTATCCACTTTTTACTGCGGTGGCCCGCCGGGCGGGAGATGCCCTCACCTCGGGTGGGTGGGATCCCTGGGGGCAAGCTTCAGGCGTCTTGGCGCCCGAACCGCATCATCGCCCATTCGTCCTGGCGGGCCTGCGCCCGGCGCTCCAGGCGGACCCGCTCCTCGGAGCGGGCCTTCGCCCGCAATTTTTCGGCTTTTTCCAGTTCGCGCCGGGCGCGGTCGACGGCGGCGGCATCGGCTTCGGTCTGGCGCACCGCAATGGCCGTGGCCCGCATGGCCTGGTCCAACAGGCGCTGCAGCTGCGCGATGAACTGACGGTCGTTGAGGCTGTCGGCCATGAGCTGGCCGCCAAAGAGACTCGCCTGCTGGCGCTCGCGGTACTCCTGTAGCAGGTGGGCCAGGCGCTTCTCGCTGGCCTCCATCTGAACCTGGCGGGCGCGCGCCTGCGCCAGCTGCTGCTGGCGCGCGTCCAGTTCGTGTTGGGCCTTGAAAACCAGCAGGCTCCAGGCATCTCGGGGCAAGGTGATGTCGTTCATGGTGAGGGCTGCATGCAAGGTCAGTCGCCGACGATCCCGCGGACCGCCTCGACACAGGCGCCATGGTCCATGCCGGCATGCATGTCCTGGCGCAGATAGGCTTCCAGCGTCGGGCGCAGGCGAATGGCCTGATCGAGCTCCGCGTCGCTGCCGGCCACATAGGCGCCCACCTGGATCAGGTCGCGGCTTTGCTGATAGAGCGACCACAGGCGCCGGAATCGGTTGGCGCGCTTGAGGACCTCGGGCGGCAGCAGCGAAGGCATGAGACGCGAGATCGAGCCATTGAGGTCGATCGCGGGGTAATGGGCGGCGTCGGCGAGCTGGCGCGAGAGCATGACCTGGCCATCGAGAGAGGCTCGCGCCAGGTCGACGATCGGGTCGTGCGCGTCGTCGCCTTCGGCCAGCACGGTGTAGATGGCGGTGATCGAGCCGTGGCCGTGACGACCCACGCCAGCGCGCTCGATCAGGGTGGGCAGCAAGGCGAAGACCGAGGGCGGGTAGCCCTTGGAGGTGGGCGGCTCGCCCACGGCCAGACCAATCTCGCGCTGCGCGTGCGCCACGCGGGTCAGGCTGTCGACCAGCATCAGGACGTTCTTGCCCTGGTCGCGGAAGTATTCGGCGATGACATGCGTCATCAGGGTGGCCTTCAGGCGCAGCACCGGCGAGACATTGGCCGGCGCCGCAACGACGACCGACTTGGCCAGGCCCTCGGGGCCCAGCGATTCCTCGATGAAGGCCTGCACCTCGCGCCCGCGTTCGCCAATCAGGCCGATCACGACGACGTCGGCCTGGGTGAACCGGGTCATCATGCCCAGAAGCACACTCTTGCCCACGCCGGAGCCGGCGACCAGGCCCACGCGCTGGCCGCAGCCGAGCGTGAGCATGCCGTTGATGGCCTTCACGCCGACATCAAGTACCTGGGTGATGGGACCGCGCTCCATGGGATTGATGGGGCGACCCTGCAAGGCCAGGCGGGTGTCGCAGCGCGGGGCGGGCTTGCCGTCCAAGGGAACGCCGCGCCCGTCGATCACGCGCCCGAGCAGCTCATTGCCCAGGCACACGCTGGAACTGTGGGAGACCACGCGCACGCTGGCGCCCGGGCCGATGCCCAGGGGCTCGGTGAAGGGCATAAGGTAGAGGGTCTGGTCGTTGAAGCCGACAACCTCGGCCTCGACGAGATGGCCCGACGGATCGGTCACTTCGCAGCAAGCGCCCAGGGGAGCCATGATGCCGCGCGCCTCCATGCGCAAGCCCACCAGGCGCACCAGGGTGCCGCTCTTGCGCGGCTCCTCGACGCGCAGCTGGGGCAGCTGGCGCTGGACTTCGGCGGCGAAATCGATCATGCGGGATCAGCCGGAGGGACCGGCGGGACGGAAGTGTCCGGTGCAGGCGTGTCGTCCACCGGCAGGAAGGTGGCGTCGATGATGGTGTCATCGACAGGTCGGGTGCGTCGCGGGGCGGCCATGGGAGTGGCCACCGGTTCGCCACGCGTAGAGAGCTCTCGCACCAGCACCGACTCGGCGGCGCGGCTGGCGGGCATCATGAGCGGCTGCATGAGGGCCTCCAGGCGGTGCTCGATCAAGTCCTCCAGCACGGTGTCGTCCATGCGCAGGCGCACACTGCCGCGAGACAGGTGCGGCTCGGGCTGCAGGCGCAGGCCCTCCAGGAAATTAGGCGCGAGCGATTGCAGGACCGCAGCGTCTTCGGCGTTCAGACAGACCACCACCTTGGCCGAGGGCGCGTCCAGCGCCGCCAGGCACTGGCGCACGATCTGCGAGATCGCGGCGCCCGACGCCTGAAGCTCGCCGCGCACGAGTTGCTCGGCCAGGTGCAGGGCCAATCGGCGCAGCGGTTCGTAGAAGCGGTCGGGGTCCTCGGTCAGCGCGCGCAGCTCGATGGTCAGGTGGCGTAGCAGCTCGCTTTCACGGGCACGTTCCTCGGCGATTTCGGCGCGGGCCTGGGCCAGGCCTTCGGCCAGGCCGCGGGCATGGGCGGCGGCTTCCGCCTCGCGCAGGCGTTCGGCGCTGACCGCATCGTCGGCGGCCGATGTCGCAGGAACCGGGGCCTCCGGAGCGGCGCTGGCAGCGGCCTCGGGCAACTCCGGCAGGGGCGTGCGGGCGGTGGCGGCGTCGGGGTCGTCGATCGGCAGCGTGGGGTCGGTCGGAGCGCCTACGCGCCAGGGCCCGAAGGCGTGGGCGTGTTCGGCATCCCAGGGAGCGCGCAGGAAACGCGGGGTCTCGCGCGTGCCTTGCAGCAAGGGACTGGGCACCCAGCGTGGGGTGTCCTCGTGGCCCAGGCGCGGCGACTCAGACAAAGTCGTCTCCGCGTCCGGCCAGCATCATCTCGCCAGCGTCGGACAGCTTGCGGGCGATACGAATGACCTGCTTTTGCGCCTCTTCGACGTCGGCCATGCGCAGCGGACCGCGGGCTTCCATTTCGTCCACGAACATGAGGCGGGCACGGCCCGACATGTTGTCCAGGAACTTGTTCTTGACCACATCGGGCGCGCCCTTCAAGGCCACCATCAGCATCTCGGATTCGACCGCGCGCATCAGGGTCTGGATGCTGCGGTTGTCCACCGCCGAGAGGTTCTCGAAGACGAACATATTGTCCTGAATCTTGAGCTTGAGGTCGCCGTCCAGGCGCTCCAGGCCGCCCATGATGGTGGACTCCAGGTCCACCTTCACGAAGTTCATGATCTTGGCCGCCGCCTTGATGCCGCCGAAGCTGGAGGACTTGGCCGAAGAGTTCGTGGAGAACTGCTTCTTCATGATGGCCTCGAGTTCTTCCATGGCCGAGGGCTGCACGGTCTCCAGGCTGGCCACGCGCTGGATGATCTCGGCGCGGTGATCGGAGGGCAGATAGGACAGCACATCGGCCGCCACGTCGTACTCGAGCACCGACAAGATGATGGCAATCACCTGCGGGTGTTCGCCGGCGATCATGTCGGCGATGGAGCGGGCGTCCATCCATTTGAGGATTTCCAGGCCCTTGCTGCCCTGCCCCGGCATGATGCGAGACAGCACCGAAGTCGCCTTGTCGTCGCCCAGGGCGCGTTTGAGCACTTTTTCGACATAGTCGCCGGTGCCCAGACCCAGGCTGGTCTGTTTCTTCAGGGTGGCGACGAAGTCATCGAGCACCACGTTCACCGCTTCCTGCGACAGGTCGGCCACCGACACCATCGCGGCGCCCAGGGCCTGTACCTCTTTCGGGTTCAGGAAGCGGATGATTTCAGCAGCTTGCTGCTCGCCCAGGAGCAGCATCAGGACGGCGGCGCGCTGGGTACCGGTGAGGGCATCGAGCTCGGCGCGCAGTTCCTCGGTCATGAGGAAGTCTTCGGCGTTGGGCATGCCGTCGCCGCCGGCCTTGGGGTCGGCGGGCTTGGCGTCTTTCGCTTCGTCTTTTTGGGTGGCCATCGTCGTTCTCCGGCGGTCGTCAGGCGACCTTGATCATGCCCTTGAGCACGTTGGCCACGCGGCCCGAGTCTTCGGCCACCAACATGCGGATCAGGGCGACCTTGTCGTCGTAGGTGTTGGCGGTGTCCAGCATGTCGATGGAGATGCTCGAGCGCTTGGGCTTGAGCTTGGCCTTGATCTCCTCGAGGCTCTCGCCCTCCCCGATCTGGATCATGCGCATGTCTTCTTCGGACAGTTCGCCATCGGCCAGCACCTTCTGGGCTTCGGCTTCTTCTTCGGCGGTCTTCTTGTCGGCGTACATCGCCTTCATGATCGGGCGGATCACGACCATCAGGAAGGCCAGGGCGAGCAACGCGATCAGGCCGCTCTTGAATGCCAGGTGGACGTCGGGCTGCAGGTACCAGGGCGTGGGCGGGATCGCCACGTCGGGTTCAAAGCGCGCCGGCACCACGGAGACCAGGTCGCCGCGCTTGTCGTCGAAGCCAACGACGCCGCGCACCAGCTGGTTCATGCGCTCGATTTCTTCAGGCGTGTACGCGATGGACTTGGGCGCATTGGGCGCGGGGGCCGAGGCGCCCGGCGCCGGCGCGGGGGCCGGACGTTCGTTCACGACCACCGCGACGCTCACGCGCTGCACACCACCGGTGGCATTGCGCACATAGCGCACGGTGCGATCGAGTTCGAAGTTGCGGGTGGAACGGCTGCTGGTGGAGGACAGACCCTCGGTCTGACCCTTGGTCGGGTCGGCCGCCGTGGCGCTGGCCGTGGTGGCCGGTGCGGCCGGTGGGTTGTTGGACAGCGAGCCGGGCACGCCCTCGGCGCTGCGCTTTTGACCCCGGTCTTCGGCCAACACCTCGGAGCGGGTGCGCGGGCCCTTGTCGCGGTTGTCGAAGTCTTCGGTGGTGCTTTCAATCTGGGTGAAGTCCAGGCTCAGGTTCACCTGCGTGCGCACGTTGGCATCACCGACCAGGGGCGCAAGAATCTGTTGAATGCGGTTGCGGTACAGGTCCTCCAGCTGCTGCTTATGCGCGCTCTGGGCCGCAGTCAGGCCCAGCTTGAGGTCGCCGGCCGACTCGGTCATGAGCTTGCCGAGGTTGTCCACCACCGCCACGTGGTCGGGGGTGAGGTACGGCACGCTGGAGGACACCAGGTGGACGATAGCCTGCACCTGGGTCGCCGAGATGGCGCGACCCGGGTGCGGGGTGATGACCACCGAGGCCTTGGGCGCGACGCGCTCGCGCACGAAGACGCTCTGGCGCGGCGTGGCCAGGTGCACGCGGGCACTCTGGATGGATCCGATCTGCGTGATGCTGCGCGCGAGCTCCTGCTCCATCGCGGCGTTCACGCGCACCTGCTCCATGAACTGGCTGGTGGTCATGGAGGACTGGTCCTTCAGCCCCTCCAGGCCGACCGCGCCGGTCTTGGGCAGCCCCTGCGAGGCCAGGAAGATGCGAGCCTCATGGAAACGATCGGCGGGCACCGTGAGCTGACCGGTCTGGGCGTCGATCCGGGGCTTGAATTCGGCCGTGCGCAGGGCGTCAAACGCGGCCTGCTGGTCGGCCTCGGACAGGCCCGGCATGATGGGGCGGTGCGGTGTGGCCTGCATCCAGACATAGACCAGGCCGAAGACGGCCAGGGCCATCACGACGATGAAGGCGGGCAGCGCGCGGCGCACCGCCGGTTGCTGCACGACGCGTCGCACGCCGGCCAGCAGCTCGCCGCTGGGGCTCAGGGGCACCAGGGCGCCGCCTGCAGCCGCCGGTGCGGGCGTGCCGTCGGCGTTGGCCGGTACGAGGGCCTGGGACGCGGCGGGCGCGCCCGGGGCCGTCCCGGCGCCAGCGATCGCGGCGCCCGGGGGCATGGTGGCAGTGGCAGTGGCCATGGCGGGTGTCTCGTCTCAGGTAAGGGTTAAACCGGCATGTTCAGGATCTCCTCGTAGGCCTTGAGCACCTTGTTGCGAATCTGCAAGGTGGCTTCAAAGGCCAGGGAGGATTTCTGCATGCCCAGGACCACATCGGTCAGGGGGATGTTCTCGCCGCGCTCGTACGCGGTCTGCAGGTTGCGACTGGCGACCTGCGCGTCATTGACCTGCGAGATCGCGCCCTTGACCAGGTCGGTGAAGGCGGCCTTGCCGGTGCCCTGGGGACCTTGCGGACCCTGCAGGCCATGAACGGCCGGCGCGACGGGCGCCTGGACCTCGGCGCCGCCGGCCTGGGCCTGCAGCGCGCGCATGGTCTGCAACATCGACTGGATGTTGGCGACAGAGGTGGCGCGTTCGATCATGCGGCGCTCCCTTGGAGGTCCGCGGGCGCGGCCAGGCCCTGCGCGCGCAATTGCGCAAGCTTGTAGCGCAGCGTGCGCGGGCTGATGCCCAAGCGCTGAGCGGCCTCGTTGCGACTGGAGGTGGCGGCCAGCGTGGCCAGGATGATCTTGTGTTCGTTGTGGCGGACCGCGCTCTGCAGGTCGGCGGGTAACGTGGCCTGCGGGAGCGGCGATGCGTCGACGTGACCCTCCAGCGGCAGCATCGGATCGATACGCGGCGCGGTGCCGGCAGCGGCGGACAGGGCGGCGGCTGCCATCGGCGCGGGCATGGCCATCGCCGTCGGCATGGACAGGGGCATCGGCGCTGCCGGCGAGGCCGGTGCTGCGGACGCAACCGCGCCCTCGCCGGCATCCAGCCAGTCGTCGAACATGAGCTGGGCGGGGCCGATCACGCCGTCGGGGCTGATCACCACCGCGCGGCGCATGACGTTCTCAAGTTCACGCACGTTGCCGGGCCAGGCGTACTGCACCAGCATCTGCTGGGCCTGCGGCGTGAGCTGCCACTGCTCGCCGGGGCAGCGGTGCTGCGAGACGAACTGCATGGCCAGCGGCAGGATGTCGCCGGTGCGCTGGGCCAGGGGCAGCAGGCGCAGGCGGAAGGTGGCGATGCGGTAATAGAGGTCTTCGCGGAATTCGCGCTGGGCGATGGCCTGGCGCAGGTCGCGGTTGGTGGCCGCCACCAGGCGCACATTGACTGCGACCGGCGCTTCCGAGCCCAGGCGAGTGACCTGGCGCTCCTGCAGCACGCGCAGCAGCTTGGCCTGCAGGTGAAACGGCATCTCGCCGATCTCGTCCAGAAACAGCGTGCCGCCCTCGGCCTGTTCAAAGAAGCCCTTGTGAGCGCGCAGCGCGCCGGTGAAGGCGCCCTTCTCATGGCCGAACAGCTGGCTCTCGATCAGTTGCTCGGGCAGCACCGCGCAGTTGATGGCCACGAAGGGCCCCTGGCGGCGAGCGGAGGATTCATGCAGCACCCGGGCCATCACTTCCTTGCCGGCGCCGGTCGGGCCCACCAGCAAGGTGGTCACGTCGGCGGTGGCCACGCGCTGGGCCAGGGCCAGCAGGTGCTGGCTGGCGGGGTCGACAAAGACGGCGCGGCGCGGCACCGCGGCCCGGGCAGGCGCGTGGGCCGGCGGCGGGACACCCTGCGATTCGGCGATGGTGGCGGCGGTGGTCAAGGGGACTCTCCAGGTGACTTCTGTGCGTCACCCTTAGCGCAACCCTCGTGCCAGCCGAAAAAAACATTCCTTCGGGTTAATCGACAAGACCCGGATAACACCTTGGAAAACACGGCAGGGTTCTGCCGGTGATTGCCGCTGTCGGAAACTCGTTGCGACTTGCCGGGCTTCCGACAGCCCCAGCGGCCCCAAAGGCACGCCGCAGGCTGGTCCCTTTTTTGCTGGATAGACCGGCATGAACCTCGACGTGTCGACATTCCAGCGGACCCCGCACCCCGAGTCGCAAAGCCTGTGCCGGATCCCGGCCGAGCCGGTGCGCCCAACCGGCAGGGTCCTGCCGGCCTTGCTCGCCGCCGCGCTGCTGGCCGGACCTTCGGGTGTGCTGGCCAAGCCGGCCGACGCCAGCGCGTCCATGGCCTGGCCCGCCGCCGCCACGCCCGACCAGGCACTGAACAAGGCGGTCGGCCAATGGGTCGGCCTCCAGCAAGGCATGGATCCGTCCACGATCCGGCTGGCGCCTCTGGACCCGCGTCTTCAGATCAAGCCCTGCACGTCCGGCCTGCGCCTGGACTACCCCTTCGCCAGCCAGGAGACCGTGCGCGTGCGCTGCGAATCGCCGACCTGGCAATTGTTCGTACGCATCCAGGGCGGCCCGCCTGCCCCGCGAGCGGCCGCGGCCGCCAGCGGCACGCAGGACAAGGCCGTGGCCACCCGCAAGGTGGTGGTGGCCAGCGGACTGCTGCAACGGGGCGCGCGCATCGGCGCCGATCAATTGAGCCTGGTGGAACTGCCCGCGCAGAACCTGCCCTCCAATGTGCTGGACAAGATCGACGATGCGGTCAACGCGGAATTGATCCGCGACATACCGGGCGGCACGCCCCTGCGCAGCCAGGACATCCGCCCGGCCCTCATGGTCAAGAAAGGCCAGCTGGTGATGGTGTCGGCGGGCAGCCCGGGTGGCTTCAAGGTGCTGGCCCGACTGGAAGCGATGCAGGACGGCCGCATGGGCGAGCAGATCAAGCTTCGCAACAAGGAATCGGGTCGCCAGATCAGCGCGGTGGTCACCGGCCTGAACGCCGCTGACGCGCTCTGAGCCCTCGCGGCGCGAGCGGCAAGAACATGACGCAGCGGCAACAACTTGCCGCTGCCGGGGCGCTCGCTGCAAGGCACGCGGCCTCTGCACGCTGCGCGCACCGTCGGAACACCGACCTCCTGGCTTGGCATGTCTCTTGCGGTGGCTTGCCCTCATGACGGAAAAACGTGCGCTCACTGCCCTCACCGACACCCGGTGGCCGGCGGCTGCGCCCCGCGAGGAACAGCCATGGATTTCTTGAACAAGGTTTTCGGCGTGCACGAGCCGGCCCTGCAAGTCAGGGCGCGTCGGCTGGAGGTGCTCGCGCAGAACATCGCCAACGCCGACACGCCCAACTACAAGGCGCGCGACGTGGACTTCAAGTCCGTGCTGCGCGAAGCCGGCGCCTCGGCGCCCGAGATGCAGGCCACCCGGGCCGGGCACTTCGTGGCAGGCCAGGAGCTGCCGCCCGATGAATTGATGTTTCGCGTGCCTTTCAACACGGCCTTCGACGGCAACACCGTTGAGATGAGCGTGGAGCAGGCGCAATACGGTAAAGCCGCGGCCGACTACCAGGCCACGCTGAACTTCCTGGAAAACCGCGTCAGTGGCCTGCGCAAGGCCCTGCGAGGAGAGTGAAAATGGCACTGGACAACATCTTCGGCGTCGCCGGCACCGCACTGAATGCGCAGCTCACGCGCATGAACGCGACCGCCTCCAACCTGGCCAACGCGGGCTCCGTCGCGAGCACGGAAGAAGGCGCCTTTCGCGCCAAGCGCACGGTGTTCAAGGCGCTGGTCGACGATGCGATGACCCATCAGGGCGCGCAGCATGTCGGCGGCGTGAAGGTGCACCAGGTCGTTGACGACAAGAGCCCGGTGCGCCGCGTCATGGACCCGTCCAACCCGCTGGCGGATCCGCAGGGCTATGTCTACCAGTCCAACGTGAGCGAGGTCACGGAGATGGTCGAGATGATGGCCGCCGGCCGCTCCTACCAAAACAACGTCGAAGTGATCAACACGGCGCGTCAGCTGATGATGCGCACGCTGGACATCACGCGCAGCTGAGGCCCCACCCGGTAAATCATCATGGCCATCACTACAAGCGGCGCCGTCAGTGCGCAAATGTCCTCGGTTGCCCCCAAGAAGACGGGCAACGAAGCGATGGACCAGCAAGCCTTCCTGAAGCTGTTCACCACGCAGCTGCAGAACCAGAACCCCCTGGACCCAGTGAAGAACGAGGCCTTCGTGGCCCAGCTCGCCCAGTTCTCGCAGCTCGAAGCGACGACCAAGATGGCCGATTCGCTGGCGACCATGGCGACCGCCATGAAGGCCGACAAGCTGATGACGGGCGCCAGCCTGATCGGCAAGAAAGTCGCCTCGCCCGCCGGCACGGCCGAACTGGCCGACGGCGCCAACGTGCGCGGTACGCTGTCCCTCGAAAAAGGCGCCAGTGCAGTCACCCTGGACGTGTTCGATCTGAATGGCGCCAAGGTCTTCAGCCAGTCCCTGGGCCGCCAGGCCCCCGGCGAGATCGATGTGGTCTGGCAGGGCTACAACAGCCAGGGCGAACGCATGCCCAAAGGCCGCTACAACGTGGTGGCGACGGTGGATGTCTTTGGTTCGGTGAGCAAGGTCCCGATCAGCACCCCCGCCACCGTGGCCAGCGTGTCCTACAGCGCCGCCAACAACGAACTGCTGCTGGAACTGGCCGACGGCTCGACCGTCGAGCTGTCCAAGGTCCAGCGCATCGACAACTGATCCGAACCCGATCCCAGCGCCCCCAGCACTTTCCCGCAGGAACCTGAACCATGTCCTTCTATACCTCGTTGACCGGTTTGAACGCGGCCACCACCCAGCTGTCCGTGACCAGTAACAACATCGCCAACGTGAGCACCACGGGCTTCAAGCGCTCGCGTGCGGACTTCGGCGACATCTTCGCGACCTCGCCGCTGCAAAAGGCCTCGTCCGTGATCGGCCAGGGTGTGTCGCTCAAGCGGGTGTCACAGGAATTCAGTCAAGGCAACATCCAGTTCTCGGCCAACTCGCTGGACATCGCCATCACGGGTGACGGTTTCTTCCCCCTGAAATCGGCCGACAGCCTGCAGGACATCTACACCCGCAACGGCACCTTCCTGCTCAACGACTCGTATGCGGTGGTGAACTCGGCGGGCCAGGCTCTGATGGCGGCGACGGTGGACTCGAGCGGCAAGGCCGATCTGAGCGCCCTGAAAAAACTGATCATCCCCCGCTCCACCGTCGGTGATGCGGAGCAGACCAGCAACATCGAGCTGGGCCTGAACCTGCCGGCCGACGCCCGGGTGATCACCGGCGCCTTCAGCCCCAACGACCCCAACAGCTACAACCTGACCACCGCCGTGACCGTGTTCGACCAGGGGGGCAACGAATACCTGGCCAAGGTCTACTACGTGAAGACCCAGGTCGCCACGCCGGAAGACCCCTTCAACAAGTGGCAGACGCACGTCTACATCGGGGACACGAAGCTGGAAGAAATGCTGATCCAGGCCACCGAGGGCGAGGAAAAGCTGTTCGTGAACAAGTACGGTGAGATCCGCCCGGAAAGCGAGATCAACCCCTCCCTGATCAACGGCGGCGTGAGCAAGCTGTTCAACCTGGATGACCTGAGCAACCCGCAGCAGTCGGTGCCGGCGGCTGCGTCCGGCTCGGTGCTGTCCACCCAGTTGATCAGCGACTGGAAAAGCGGCTTCGTGCCCATGAACTACACCGGCGTGAACCCGGTGACCGACTCCACCCTGTCGCCCAGCTCGCTGACCGTCTCCACCCGTGGCGTCGTACCGACCGCTGGCGACCTGGCCATCGAGGTGGATTCGGGTGGCACCACGGTGACGGCCAGCTTCACCCCCACGGGTGGCAGCGCCAGCGCGGTCACGGGCACCCTGTCGAGTGACGGCACGACCATCACCTTCAACGGCTCGCCCCTGGCCGAGACCGGCAAGACCTTCTCGGTGACGGCCTCGGCCGCACTGGCCGCCGGCGACACCATCGACCTCACGCTCAAGGCCAACCCGCTGGAGTTCACCCTGAATGTGGACGGTACCGCCGACTCGGTCACGGTCAACCTGAACCACCTGATCGACTCCGACGCCGACATCACCAAGAAGTACACCGGCGTGGAGATCGCCCGCGAGATCACCAACGCCATCGCGAAGGCCTACGGCGACGAGCGCTACTTCGACTTCAGCTCGCTCAAGTCCACCACCACGGCGACGAACGCCGACCTGTTCAAGATCGCCATCGTCAACACCGGTGCGGCCCCCTCGACCACGGCCAGCGACGCCGATGGCTACAAGACCATCAACGTGACCGATGCCGAGATCGCGACCGCCTTCGGCGCGGGCAAGACCATGGCCAGCCTGACCTCGGACGAGGCCGCCGCCCTGCTGCAGTCCAAGCTGCGCACCGAATTGAGCGACGCTTCGATCCGCGTCGCCTACGACCCGGTGCTCAAGAGCTTCACCTTCAAGACCAGCACCGTCGGCAAGGAATTCGTGCTGACGTCGGCCACCACCAACAACAACGACGTCTTCAAGCTCACCACCAGCGAGACGCGCCTGGACCCGGACACGGGCGCCTATGACGCCGACATGTTCGCGCGTGGCGACACCATCCGCGCCACCGAGAACCAGCGCTTTGGCATCTCGGTGAGCTTTGACGACACCTCGCGCCTGTTCCACATTGCCTCGGGCACCACGGGCGACACCTCCAGCGTGTCCATCTCCGACGCCTCGGCCGGTGCCAAGCTGCTGTTCGGCCTGCCCCTGTCCACCGAGAACGCCGCGCTGGCGGACACCTCCAGCACGCCCCTGCGCGGTATCACCTCCAAGCCGGCGGTGCTGCAGGGCAACACCATCGGTATCAACGTGAACAACAAGTTCCGGGTGGACGGCAGCAACAACCAGTTCGTGGTGACGGTCAACAACGTGACCGGCATCGTGACCATGCCCGAGAAAGCCGACTACACCATCGAGGAATTCCGCAAGGAACTCGAGTTCCGCATCAACTCCCTGGCCGACTCCTTCGGCCGCACGGTCAGTGGTGTGCAGGTCGAACTGGGCAAGAACGCCCTGGGCCAGAGCTTCTTCCAGTTCACCACCGGCAACGCCGGCAACGACGCCTTCCTCAAGGTCTCTGCCAACAGCATCTGGGGCATGGCCGATCTGGAAAGCGCCCGCGGCACCACCAGCCGCTGGGTGGAGCCGCCTCAGGCGCGCAACGCCGCCGGCTTCCCCCTGTACGTGAACCGCGAAGGCCTCGAGACCTCCGACCCGGGCGACTTCTCCGAACTCGAAACCGCCGACCTGTGGTCCGCGATTTTCCTGGACAAGGGCGAACTGACCTTCTCCACCGACGGCAACCTGAAGTCGCCGGTCGAGTCCATCCAGTTCAAGGCTTCGACCATCGGCGAGACCGGTGCGACGCTGCAATTCGCGATCAACTACGACGGATCGACCCAGTACTCCTCGCCCTTCTCGGTGCTGGCCCAGAGCCAGAACGGCCGACCCGAGGGTGACCTGATCGGTCTGAACATCGGCGACGACGGTCTCGTGTCTGCCAATTACTCTAACGGCACGCAAAAGAACCTGGCCAAGATCATTCTGGCCAACTTCACCGCCCCGACCGGCCTGCGCCAGTTGGGTGACTCGAGCTACCTGGCCACCAGCCAGTCCGGCAAGGTGACACTGGGTGAAGCCGGCGCCGCAGGCTTCGGTACGGTGCGCGCCGGTGCCACCGAACGCGCCAACGTGGACCTGACGCAGGAGCTGATCGAACTGATCACCGCCCAGCGTAACTTCCAGGCCAACGCCAAGGCGATCGAGACGAACAACACCCTGACCCAGGCCATCATCAACATCCGTTCGTGATGGCGGATCGGACCTGAACGCCTTCTTCTAGAAACACCGCGCCATGGACAGACTCGTCTTTACCGCCAACGGCACCATCAACGCGCAAGCGATGGTGCGCACCGCGCTGGTCAACGAAGTGGCCAACGTGTCCACCGTCGGCTTCAAGCGCAGCTTCGAAGCGGCGCTGCAAACCGTGAAGGTGGAAGGTCCGGGCTTCGACACCCGCTACCAGCTGCAGCCGGTCACGCGCGACGTGATCCAGATGACACCGGGCCCGGTGATGACCACCGGCCGTCCCCTGGACATCGCCATCGGGGGTCGCGCCGTCCTGGCCGTTCAGTCCGAAGGCGGTACGCAGGCCTATACCCGTCGCGGCGACCTGCGCGTGAACGTGCAGGGCCAGCTCGAGACGGGTGCCCGACACCTGGTCCTCGGCCAGAACGGCCCCATCACCATTCCGCCTGGCTTCGAGGTGCGCGTCAACACCGATGGTTCGATCTACGCGCTGGACCCGGCACAGGCGGGCAACCAGGCGCCGGTCTTCATCGATCGGCTGAACCTCAAGGATGCCTCCCGCGTCGACCTCGCGCGCCGTGAAGACGGTCTCTTCAAGGTCCTGGGCCAGCCCGATGGCGCCGACTTCGCCAACGGGCCTGAACTGCCCGTGGTGACCCCCCAGGCGCTGGAGGGCAGCAACGTGAACGCCATGGAAGCCATGACCCGCCTCATCGACCACTCGCGCAGCTTCGAGATGCAGATCCGGATGATCAAGGAAACCAAGGGCATCGACGAATCCGGCGCATCCATGATGCGCGCCACCTGAAACCCGCCAGGGCCCTGAACCCCCTTTACGTATTTGACAGGAGCACACGATGGACGCTTCCATGTGGATTGCCAAGACCGGCCTCGACGCGCAGCAAAAGCGCATGTCGGTCATCTCCAACAACCTGGCCAACGTCAACACCACCGCCTTCAAGCGGGACCGCGCCGCCTTCGAGGACGCGCTCTACCAGAACCTGCGCCAGCCCGGCGCCCAGGTGGCGGCCGATGCGCAATCGCCCACCGGCCTGATGCTGGGGACCGGTGTGCGCCTGGTGTCCACCGAAAAAACCCATACCCAGGGCAGCCTGGTCACGACCAACAACGCGCTGGACCTGGCCATCCAGGGTGACGGCTTCTTCCAGATCGCGCAGGCCGACGGCACCCTGGCCTACACCCGGGACGGCAACTTCAAGATCTCGGCGACCGGCCAGGTGGTGACCACCAACGGCGCCTTGCTGCAGCCGCCCATCACGCTGCCGGCCAACGTGTCCAACATCAGCATCGGCCGCGACGGCATCGTCACGGCCGAGGTCGTTGCAGGTGGCTCCCAGCAGATCGGCCAGCTGCAGGTCGCGCGCTTCGTCAACCCGGCGGGCCTGCAGTCCATGGGCCAGAACCTGCTGAAGGAAACCCAGGCCAGCGGCGCGCCGCAGGTCCAGGCGCCCGGCCTGGGCGGCACCGGTCAGATCCAGCAGGGCGCACTCGAAGCCTCGAACGTGAACGTGGTCGAGGAAATGGTCAACATGATCGAAACCCAGCGCGCCTACGAGATCAACTCCAAAGCCATCTCCGCGGTGGACGGCATGTTGCGCTACCTGAACAACAACATGTAAGGGCTGCCATGCACCTGCTTCCCCTGCCCCTCTCTCTGGCTGCACGGCCCGCCCTGCGCCTGGCGGCGCTGGCCCTGGCGGTTGCCGCGCTGGCCCAGCTCACCGGCTGTGCCTCCGTGCCGCCCGCACCGCTAGCCCATTCGCCCGACTTCGCCCCGGTCGTTCCGGTGGTGGCCGAGCAGCAGCGCATCGCCACCGGCGGCATCTATAACGGCCGCCAGAGCGACCAGTGGTTCGGCCGTGGCCGCCATTTCCGGGTGGGTGACATCGTCACCGTCATCCTGGACGAAGCCACCCAGGGCGAGCGCAAGCAGAGCGCCAACGTCAGCCGCAAGGCCACCAACGACGTCGTCACCACCGGCCTGACCCAGAAACTGATCGGCCGCAGCAGCGTGTTCGGCGGCATCAACCTGAACGACGCCGAGATCACCAGCAGCGGCTCGGGCGACATCGGCCAGGGCGCCACGCTCAAGGGCGAGATCTCGGTCACCGTGGTCGAGGTGCTCGCCAACGGCAACCTGGTCCTGCGCGGCGAAAAGCAGATGGCCCTGACCGAGGGCACCGAAGTGATCCAGGTCAGCGGGACCATCCGCCCCGATGACGTCTCCCCCAACAACACCGTGCGCTCGCGCCGCCTGACCAACGCCCAGTTCACCTACCGGGGCACCGGCGACATTGCCAACGCCAGCCGCGCCGGCTGGGGCACGCGCGCCCTGCTCAAGTTCTGGCCGTTCTGACCCCATGACCCCCGCCATGAAACACGTCTTCCTGTCCCTCGCACTGCTGCTGGGCGCAGCATCCAGCGCCTGGGCCGACCGGGTCAAGGACCTGACCACCGTTGCGGCCATCCGCCCCAACCAGCTGATCGGCTACGGCCTGGTGGTCGGTCTGCAAGGCACCGGCGACGGCGCCGACGTGTCCTTCACCGCGCAGAGCATGCGCGCCATGCTCAGTCGCATGGGCATCAGCATGGACGGCCCGCTGTCGGACTTCGAGCAGTCCGCCAGCGCCGGCAAGATGGACATCAAGAACGTCGCCGCCGTGATGCTGACCGCCGAGCTGCCCGGTTTCGCCAAGCCGGGTCAGCGCATTGATGTCAACGTCTCGGCCATCGGCAAGGCCACCAACCTGCGCGGTGGCAACCTGCTCCTGACCAGCCTGCGCGGCGTGGATGGCGAGATCTACGCCCTGGCCCAGGGCGCCCTCACCGCCACCGGCGTAGACGAAAGCGCAGCCGGCTCCAAGGTCACCATCGGCGTGCCCACCTCGGCGCGCATCCCGGGCGGCGCGCTGGTCGAGCGCATCGTCAACACCCCGTTCGACAAGTCCGACCACATCGTGCTGAACGTGCGCGAGTCGGACTTCACCACCACGACCGCCATCGTGAACGCCGTCAACCAGCGCTTTGGCGACGGTGTGGCGCGCGCCATCGACGGCATGTCGCTCGCCATCCGCGCGCCGGAGGACCTGTCCCAGCGCGTGGCCTTCCTGAGCATGGTCGAGAACATCGACGTCACCCCCGGCGATCCGCCCGCCCGGGTGGTGGTCAATGCCCGCACCGGCACCGTCGTGATCAGCCGCAACGTGAAGGTGAGCGCCGCCGCCGTGACCCACGGCACGATCTCGGTGGCCATCACCGCCACCAACGAAGTGTCCCAGCCCAATGCGCTGGCGCAGGGCCAGACCACCCCGGTGCAGAACGCCAACATCTCGGTGCAGGAGCAAAAGCGCCCCATGTTCCTGTTCCAGCCCGGCGTGGACCTGCGCCAGATCGTCGACGCGGTGAACCAGGTGGGCGCCACGCCCTCGGCACTGATCGCGATCCTGGAAGCCCTCAAGAGCTCCGGCAGCTTGCGCGCCGACCTGGTCATCATCTGACGCCCGCGCCGATCCCCGACACCCCCGACCCACCATGAGCGACCTCGCGCCCAGCACCGGTTACCTCGACTTCGGCAGCCTCACCGCCCTGCGCGGCCAGGCGGTCCAGGACGAGCGCAAGGCGCTGCGCAAGGCGGCCGAGCAGTTCGAGGCCCATTTCCTGCAGGAAACGCTCAAGGCCATGCGCCAGACCATCGTCAAGAGCGAGCTGAGCGAAACCGCCTCGGCCGACCTGTACGAAGACCTGATGGACAAGGAAGTCGCGCAGCAGATGGCCCGCCGTGGCGGCGTCGGCATGGCCAACATGCTCGAGCGGCAGTTCACGCAGCGCTATGCCCCGCCCGAGACCAGCACCGAGGCGGCCCTGAAGGCCCGCGCCCTGCCGCTGAACCCGGCCGCGCAGTCCCTGCCAGTGGCCACGCCGGCCCCGGCCGCCCTGCCCCTGCCGCGCGCTGCCGCCGGCTACGCCCTGCCCTTGACGGGGCCCGCCCTGCCCCTGCCGGGCCGACCGGGAGCTAAGCCGTGAGTGACCTGCTTTCCCTGGGCAGCACCGGCGTCTCCGCCTACCAGCGGGCGCTGTCCACGGTCTCCAACAACATCGCCAACGTCGGCACCGACGGCTACACCCGGCAGGAAGTCGGGCTGGCCTCCAACCAGCCACGGCAGATGGGCAACAGCTTCATCGGCACCGGCGTGCGTCTGGAAGCGGTGCGCCGCCAGTACGACGCCTTCATTGAAGGCAACCTGCGCAGCAGCAACAGCAACCTCGAGGCGCAGGGTCCGCTGGTCGAATACGCCAACCGCATCATGGACCTCATGGCCGACAAGAATGTCGGCCTGTCGGGTTCGCTCACCGCCTTTTTCGCGGCGGCACGCGACCTGGCGGTCGAACCCGCCTCGGTCATTGCGCGCAGCAGCTTTCTGCGCCAGGCCGATGGCGCCGCCTCCGGCTTTCGTCAGCTGACCACCCAGCTGGACCTGATCGACACCGAGACCCGCGACGGACTGCGCTCCGCCACCGACACCATCAACACCTACGCCGAGCAGATCGCGCTGGTGAACAAGCAGCTGTTCAAGAACGGTTCCCTGGACCGCCAGCCGCCGGAAATCCTGGACCAGCGCGACCGCCTGCTGCGCGAGCTCTCGGCCCTGGTACGCATCAAGACCGAATTCGCGGCCAATGGCCAGGTCAAGATCAGCCTGAACGACTCGATGGACAACCAGAGCGGTAACAAGGTGGGCGCCGTGGTGGTCGATGGCGACGCCACCTACCGCCTGGGCTACACCGTGGACGATGCCGGTCGCGCTTCGCTGAGCCTGAACCTGAACAGCCCGAATGCTCGCGTCATCACCGGGGTGGCCGGTGGCGAGCTGGGCGGACTGATGCTCGTGCGCGACCAGGTCCTGCGCCCCGCCCAGACCAAGCTGGATGAGCTGGCGCAAGCCCTCATCACCGAAGCCAACACGATCCATGCCTCGGGTATCGACGCCCTGGGCCGTCCCGGTCAGGCCCTGTTCGGCCTGCAACCTGCCGGGGTGTCGGCCGCGCGCGGGATCAGCGCGCTGCTGGAGGACCCCCAGCGGGTCGCGGCAGCGGGCCCCTTCCGTATCGTCGCCAGTGACCTCAATGTGGGCACCGCCCAGGCCCAATGGAGCCTGGAGCCGCAGACCTTCTCGCAGCCGCCCACCCTGGAGGCGCTCTACGCGCCCACCGCGTCCTTCCCGAACCGGGCGCCGGGCGATCCCTTGACCTTCAACGTCACCGGCTTTCGCTCGCTGGCCACGCTGCCCGCGGGCAGCCAGGACGTGGTGCTCACCCTGGACACTGCCGATGGCCAATGGCCACAGCTGCTCACGCGCGACGGCCGTCACCTGCTGGGATCGCCGCTGTCTGTCGACCAGCAGGACCTGTTGCTCGGCTCGGGCAGCCTGGTCCAGGGGGCCACTTACAGCGCCGACTACCTCAATGCCCAACCCGAAGACGCCTACCTCGGCGCCGACTACCACATCGGGGTGCGCGCGCGCCCGCTGACGGCGCCCGCCTACGACATCGACGGCGAGAACCCGCACCGCTTGATGGGCGAGACCGCTGTGGCGGCCCAGATCCAGAGCCAGTACAACTTCAATGCCGATGGCCCCGCGGCCCAGCCGATTGCGGCAGGCGCCCTGTCACTCAACGGCGTGGCCCTGACCGCCTACAGCGGCAGCCGCGACCCGCAAGACATGGCTGACTGGCTCAACACCCAATCGGCGCAGACCGGTGTCACCGCCTCGGTCGCCTTTCAGGGCGACGAAGCCAGCCTGGTGCTCACCGCCAACGACACCACACGCAACGTCGAGCTCACCTTCGGCCCGAACGGCACCCCGGCCGACCTGGCCCAGCTCGGGTTCAAGACCCATCTGTACTTCGACGGCACCACGCCGGAAGACCTGGTCCTCTTTGCCACCGGCGATGGCCAGGCTGAACTGTCCGCGCGCGTGCCGCCCCTGCCCTTCGATGCGGTGCAGGCCCAGCGGGCCCAGCCCCTGCGCATCACCTTCGCCGCGGACAACCGCTACACGCTCACCGACATCGCCACCGGCACCGTGCTGGCCGAGCGCACCTACGACCCGGCCCAGGGCAGCATCCGCTACCAGGGCCTGCGGCTTTCGTTCAACGCCACGCCCAGGTCTGGCGACCGCTTTGACCTCAACGGCAACCAGGACGGCACCGGCGACAACCGCAACATCGTGCTGATGGCCGAGCTGGAGTTCAAGACCCTGCCCAATGGCTACTCCCTGACCGACGCCTACATGGAACAAACCAGCGGCGTGGGCAAGATGGCCCAGCAGGCCGCTGTCGCCCAAGAGGCCCTGACCGTGGTGCACACGCAGGCCATCGAGGCGCGCGACGCGGTGGGCGGTGTGAGTCTAGATGAAGAAGCCGCCAACCTGATCCGCTACCAGCAGGCCTACCAGGCCAATGCCCGCGTGATGCAGACCGCCACCACCTTGTTCGAGGCGCTGCTCAACGTCCGTTGAGCCTGGGAACCACCATGAAAGTCTCCACCTCCTACTTCTTTGACCGCGCCGCGCAGCAGGTGACGGGCGCCCAGAACCGGGCGGCCGCAACGCAGGCCCAGCTGGCCACCGGCAAACAGCTGGCCTCCCCCAGCGACAACCCGCAGCAGGCCATGGTCATCGAGCGCCTGCGTACCGCGCTGGACCGGCAGGAAACCCTCGCGGGCAACCTGCAGACGGTGCAACGCCGCTACCAGGCCGAAGAGTCCGCCTTACGCAGCAGCAGCGACATCCTGATGCGGATGAAAGAGCTGAGCATCCAGGCGGCCAACGGCACCATCGGTGCGTCGGACCAGGCGGTCATTGCGGTCGAACTCAAGTCCTTGCGTGAGCAGATGCTGGGCGTGGTCAATGCCCAGGACGATCAGGGCCAGTCCTTGTTCTCCGGCACGCGCGCCCGCGCCCCGGCCTTTACCGAGGTGGACGGCCGCGTGGTCTACACGGGCGACCAGACCCCGGTGCGCATCACCTCGGGCGACCAGCGCCTGCAGCAATACAACCGCTCGGGTACCGATGTGTTCGCCCGCGTGGTGCGCGAAACGCCCAACGGCCCGCAGGGCGTGGGCTTTTTCGACGCGATGGACGACCTGATCGCGGCGGTCGAATCAGGCTCGCAGCCCGACCTGCAGCGCGGCATCGCCGAGATGGACACCCTGCAGCAGGGCGTCTCCCTGGCCTTGGCCGAAACCGGCGCGGACCAGAACAACGTGCAGTCGCAGCTCGACCTGCTGGACCAGACCATCCTGCGCCTGAAAACCACGCTGTCGGAGGTCGAGGATCTGGACTACACCGAAGCCATGACCCGCATGAACAAGCAGCTGCTGTCGCTGGAAGCCGCGATGAGCAGCTTCTCCAAGGTGTCGCAGCTCAATTTGTTTGATTACCTGCGTTAAGTTTTGGCGACGGCTGCCGATACCCACTCTTGACCGTTGAAGCACACCCATGGCCACTAACTTCGTGAATGCGCTCGGTGCCGGCTCGGGCATCGACTCCCAGGCCCTGGCCAAGGACCTGGTGGAAGCCACGCGGGCACCGGCCAAGGCCCTGATCGACGACAAGATCGCCAAGACCGAGGCGCGCATCTCCGGCTATGGCGTCATCAAGTACAACCTCAACGAGCTCAAGACCGCCTACGCGGCGCTCAACGACCTGAGCGACTTCTCTTCCCTGCAGGCGAGCAATTCCCAGCCCAGCGCCTTCGGTGTGGTCGCCGGCGCCAGCGCGGTGGCGGGCAGCTACAGCGTGAACGTGACTGCGGTCGCCCAGGGCCAGCGCATTGCCTCGGACGGGTTTGCTCTGAGCAGCACGTCTCTCAACGGCGGCTCGGCCTTTGACCTCTCGCTCTCCGTCAACGGCGGCACCGCCGAGACCATCTCCGTCACCACCGACACGCCGGCGGGCGTGGTCAGCGCCATCAACGCGGCCGGCAAGGGCCTGACCGCCCAGTTGATCCAGACCAGCGGCGCCACCCCCTGGAAGATCGTGATCACCGGCACCACCGGCGCCGAGCAAGACTTCTCTCTCACCAGTGCCAGTTCGGTCAGCCTGGGTCTGCCGGCGGACAACACCAGCAGCAACTGGCTGCAGTCCGCGCAAGACGCGGCGCTGGAAATCAACGGCGTGGCGATCACCCGCAGCACCAACGCGATTTCGGACGCGGTGGACGGCATCACCTTCAACCTGTACGCCACCACCGGCAGCACCAGCACCGTCAATGGTGTTTCAACGACGACTTACACCCCGGGCCGGGTGGACCTGACCCGCGACACCAGCGGTATCACCAGCAAGGTGGAAGCCCTGGTCAAGGCCTACAACGACTTCGAAGAGAACCTGAAAATCTTGGGCGACCGCGAGAGCGAGGTCGAGGAATTCGGCGGCTCGCTGGCCAACGACAGCTTCTTGCGCAGTGTCCGCAGCCAGGTGCGCAGCCTCCTGACCAGCACATCGAGCTCGCCCGGCACGGTGGTGAAGGCGGCCCGCGATCTGGGCCTGAGCTTTGACCGCGCGGGCGTGCTCCAGTTGGACAAGGACAAGCTGACCAGCCGGCTGAACGACAACTTTGCGGAAGTGGCCCAGATGTTCACGGCCAACGCCAACAACCAGAGTGTCTACAGCACCGCCGACGGCGGTGTGGCCGGCGATGCGGTCAAGAAGCTGGACGCCATGATGCGCAGCACCGGTGCGATCGCCCTGCAAACCACCAGCGCGAAAGACCAGATCAAGCGCCACCAGGGCGACCTGGAAAAACTCGAAGACCAGATGAAGAAACTGCTGGAGCGTTATCTGCAGCAGTTCGCCTCGATGGAATCCATCGTGGGCAACAGCAACAGCCTGCGCGAGAGCCTCAAGGGCACTTTCGAGGGCCTGGCCAACGCCTATAAGGGTTAAGTACTCTTCTCGGCAATTTCTTGCCGGCGGCTAAAGTTTGCCGCCTCCGCTCCGATTCCTCTCCCACAGATCTGTCTGGGCCGTTTTGGGCCTGGGCGGCTCTGACGTTACGGGCCCTGCCCGTCAAGGAGAGTCAGCATGAGCATTCAAGCCACCACGCGTGCGACGGCCCTGCCGCCAGTTGCCCAGGCCCCTGCCGCCGCAGAGGCCAGCGCCGCTGCGGCCCGGTCGGCCCCCGCAGGCGCCCCGACGGCCCCGCCGCCCCATCTGGAGCGGGTCCAGCTGCACCCCACGGAGAAGGTCGACCTGGGCTTTCGCGCTGATGAAATGCGCGAGAACCTGAAACAGGCCGTCGGCCGCCTGAATGAACAGATGCAGCGCAACGGCCGCGACCTGAGCTTCAGCCTCGACGAAAAGATCGACCGCCCCATCATCACCGTCAAGAACCTGCAGACGGGGGAAGTGGTGCGCCAGATTCCGACCGAGGAAGTGGTGCGCCTGGCCCATAGCATCGAAGACATGAAGGGCTTGCTCTTCAATCAGACGCTGTGAGCGCCATGGACGGCACCGGTTTGCCGGTAGGCGGAAAAAATTTGCCGTTTTTTGCCGCTCAACACTAAAGCTCCGGCTCCGCCACCCGATTCATCCATCAACAGCAAGCCGCCGGTTTGTTGTGAAAGTTAAGGCAGGTCGAGACACACCTGCCATCCATTTGTGATCTGCCTTAAAGGAGTACCACCATGTCAGTGATCAACACCAACGTGAAGTCCATGTTCGCTCAGGCTGCGCTGCAGACCAACGAGCGCTCCATGACCACGGCCATGAACCAGCTGTCCACCGGCAAGCGGACCTATTCCGCCGCCGTCGACGCTGCCGGCCTGTCCCTCAGCGAAAAGCTGACCAGCCAGATCCGCGGCAGCCAGATGGCCGTGCGCAACATGAACGACGCCATCTCCTTCCTGCAGACCGCGGAAGGCGCTCTAGGCGAGATCGCCAACATGGCGCAGCGCATGTACGAACTGGCCATCCAGTACGCCGACGGCACCCTGTCTTCCGACCAGCAGACGGACATCAAGTCGGAGATGAACGAGCTGAGCACGGCCATCACCAGCGTGAAGACCAACACCAAGTGGAACGCTACCGCCACCGCCGACTATTCGATCACCACCACGGTGGCGGCAGACGGCACCACGGCCACTTTCGCCAAGACCACTTCGATCGGTACGGTGCCGACCAGCGCGTCTGCAGCATCCGCGATCGAAACCTTCATCGAAACCATCGCCTCGCAGCGCGGTGAAGCCGGCGCGCAGATCAACCGCCTGGGCTACATGGTGGACAACCTCAACAACGTGGCCGCCAACCTGGCCGCCTCCCGTAGCCGCGTGCAGGACACCGACTACGCGAAGGCGAGCGCGGAACTGGCTCGCACGCAGATCATCAACCAGGCGGCCACGGCCATGCTGGCCCAGGCCAACCAGCAGCCCCAGGTGGTGCTGTCCCTGCTGCAGTAAACATCGCAGCCATGAAAAAGCCCAGGCCTTGCGCCTGGGCTTTTTTCTTTTCTAGTCGCGCAGGACCCCGGCGATGTACTTCATGGATTCAAACCCGGCGGTCTGCAAGGCCTGGTTGATGGCATCTTGAAACAAGGGGTCGTGCTCGAACAGACGGGCATAGACCTGGGCCAGATCCGCCAGCTGCTGGGGCGTCGGCAGCTTTTTCTCGTCTGAGCATCGCAGCGCCAGCAGCATGCGCAACGAGCCAAAACGTGACACCAGCCGGATGTAGGACTCGAAGATCCGCGGCTCGTTAAAAGGGAACGCCTCGTTGAACATCTGGTTCACGAGGAAATTGGTCATGAAATGCGGCTTGCCAGCCAGAGCGCGCTCGAGGTTGCGCGTGCCGGCGACATACTTTTCCAGCATGCCAGCCTGGAACACTTGCGGGGCAGCGGACGGGGTGAGCCCGGCGATACCGTCCGCGAGCTCACCCAGCACGGCTCCCTGGTGAGGGGTCGTAGCCTTCAGGAGCTTGGACACCAGGATGCCGGCGAAGACCTGCACATGCAGCTGCGGGTACGAAGCGATGCCGGCCAGGGTCTGTGGCAGGCTCTCGCTCGCGAGCATCTCCTCGTAACGCGCCATCAAGCCCGCAAAGGATGCGAAATCCGATCGGGCCTGCAGTAGTGCGGCTTCTTCACAGAAGAATCCCAGGACAGCCATCCGCTGCCATAGCGGGAGGTGTGCCTGGCGCAGGATCCGCAGCGTAAAAAACCGTACATCCCGTGTCGCCAGCTCCGCCGCCGGGCTGGGATCGTTGACTCGGTGGATCTGGTGTTCCCGGGTGGCGACCGGGGCCTGGACGAACTCGGTCATCTCGTCCTGCAGGAGGATACGGTGAGCCGCATCGGGGCAGGACAGCGTCAACCCCTGCTGGAACAAGTCGCCGTGCTGCACGGTGATACGCGGATAGACAGTGCAGGTATCGGACAGTGCATCCTCTCCGAGATGCTTCTGGATCTTGCACCAGCCGCCCTCGATGAAGGAGCAGGCATGGTCCTGTTTCTTCAGCTCGATCGTGCCGTAGTGCTGCGGGGTAGGTGTCTTCTCGGGATGCAGCCGGGTCTCGAACAGGGGCTGTAGCTCGGGATGCACGCTTTTCTTGTAGGCCAGGTAACTGGTTTGGTCGATCGGCACGCGCCACCCTGTGCAGCAATTGTCTGGGCACTCGCTGCCTAAACATTTGAAGCTCGTGTTGACCGCGGGCACCAGGGCGGAGACGGTGTACTTGGGATTCATGGAAAAGGTTTGGGAACTCAAGGCTGAAGATGGAGCGCGTGCGGCACCAGCCCATTGCTCTGACGCTCATGCATCAGCACATAGGCGTGCTCGATATGGCGGGCAAACCTTGGCGTGTCATACAGCGGTGCGCTGAGCCGGTTGGCCTGAATCCTGTCTCGAAGGGACTGCAGCATCGCGGGATCGGTGGCCAGCGCGATGGCTTGTTGCTCGTAGTGCGCGGGCGATTGCGCAATCAGATCTGGCAAGCCGATGGCGTGCAGCAGGCTGGCCGACACCCGCGCCGCAAACGATTCACCTGGCAAGGTCAACACGGGCAAGCCGGCCCACAGGGCGTCGCTGGTGGTGGTGTGGGCGTTGCACGGCAGCGTGTCGAGAAACAGGTCGGCACAGCGGTGACGGGCCAGGTGCTCGGGCAAGGGCATCCGCGGCGCAAACACCAGTCGACTGGCTTGCACGCCCAGCGCCTGCGCCGCCTGCTGCAGGTGGCGCGTCGCATCCGGGTTGTCGTCCAGCAGCCAGAGCACGCTCGCGGGCACCGCTTGCAGAATCCGCATCCACGCGGCGAAGGTCTGGGGCGTGATCTTGAAGCTGTTGTTGAAGCAGCAGAACACGAAACCGTCACGGGGCAGGCCCAGGGCCTCCCGGGTATAGGCCGTGGGCGCGATCGTGCGCTGGGTGTCGTTCACCTGATAGGAGTGAGGCAGGTAGACCACCTTCTCGGTGTAGTGAACCTCCCGGCCTTCGGGCACCAGCACCCGGTCGGCGATCAGGTAGTCCATGTACGACGCCCCCATCGTGCCGGGGTAGCCCAGGTAATTGACCTGCACCGGCGCACAGCGGCAGGCAAAGATGCCGGGGCGAGAGTCCTGCGTGTGCCCTTTCAGGTCAATCGCGATATCGATCCCCAGCTCGCGGGACAGGCGGGCCGCCTCCAGGTCGCTCAAGGACCGGATGTCGATGAAGTGGTCGAAGGCGGCAGATACTCGCTGGCGCATGCCATCGTTCACGTCCGGCCCGAAGGAGAACGCAAACAGCTCGAAGCGGTCGCGGTCATGCGCCTCGAACAGTTCGGCCATGAGGTAGCAGGTGGCGTGGTCGTAGAAGTCCGCCGAGTAATAGCCCAGACGGATCTTGTCCCCTCGGGGCCTCGGGAGGATCGGCCCCAGGGTGTCCTGAGGCGGGCACTTGGCCTGCACCCAGACCTCCGAGGCGACCTTCTGCAGCGCAGCGTCGTCCAGCGCGGCAAACACGGCAAAGGGCGGCGCGGCGGGCTGCCGGTTGGCCACCTGGGCCGCGAGAAACTGGTTGTTCGTCTCGAAGTCGGTCCACGCGCAGACCTGGTGGAAGGCATGGATCAGGGTGCCCACCAGAAATGGCTGGCTCGGGTTCAGTTCGAGCGCCCGGGCATAACTGGTCGCCGACGCGTCCAGGCGCCGCAGGTCCTTGAGCGCATGGCCCCGGTTGTAGTGGGCGTCGGCGTAATCCGGCTTGAGCGCGATCGCCCGGTCGTAGCACGCCAGGGCCTCCTGCGGTCGGCGCAGCTCGCGCAGGGCGTTGCCAAGATTGGAGTGGGCTTCGGGGGTGTCGGGCTGCATCGCGATCGCACGCTCGTAGCTGGCGACAGCTTCATCCAGGCGCTTGAGTTCCTTGAGCGCTGCGCCCCGGTTGGAGTGGGCGGCAGCCACCCCGGGATTGACATCGATGGCCCGGCCGATCAATTCGACGGCCCGCGCGGGGTCGCGGGTGCGTGCGGCGATGACGCCGAGCAAGTGCAGGGCGTCGAAGTCGCGGGGGTTGTGTTGCAGCACCTGTTCGTAGAGGGCGCGGGCTTCGTCCAGCTTTCCTTGTTGGTGCAGGGCGAAGGCCTGGTCGAACAGTGCGGGCCGCGGCAACGATTTGCCGCGGGTCGGGTGTCGGGCAGGCTGTCGGGGGGGGCGGGACATGGGGTCTAAGGTGGCAAGGTCGCCAAACTTATTCACCGCATTTTTTGTGCCAACGAAACCGTAGGCCAACCGGCAGACGCCTAGGGAGTACCGCTCGTGCGGTGTTCGATGATGTGTCCCACCAGCCCGCTGCGGCGCAGGCGGAAGGCTTTGTCAGGCCAGTCGGCGGCGATCCGACCCGCGGTCTCGATGCATGCCTGGCGGCCGATGCGCACGCCCT
>JBEEIS010000094.1:0-18286 GCA_041169755.1 Pseudomonadota bacterium
GCATGGCCCAGGGTGTGGGTCAATTGCTCGTAGGTGCACAAACCATTGACCGAGGCCAATGTCTGCAACAGCAAACACTCGTTAGGCGTCAGGCTCAGCATGTCCAACTGCGGCGAAAGCAGGCGCTGGTCTTTGGCGTGCAAGGTCCAGGGTTGATCGGACGACGGCTGAAGGTTTTGCGCAGCCGGTTCCGTGCGTCGCCACAGGTTGTGGACGACCGCGAGCAATTCTTCGGCCCGTGTCGGTTTGGTGAGGTAAATGTCGGCGCCAGCCACATAGCCCTCGGTTCGGTCGATGCCCATCACGCGGGCCGTGAGCAGCACGATACGAATGCGTGGGTGGGTGACACGCAACCACTTGCACAGGCTGATGCCATCTTCGCCGGGCAAGTTCAGGTCCAGCACCACGATGTCCGGCTCGTGGTGGCCGATGCAGGCGCGCAGGCTCTCGCCGTCGTCGGCACATCGCACCGACCATCCCGCCGACCGCAGCACGAGCGATAGTTCTTCGCTGAGGCGCAGGTTGTCGTCGACCACGATCAATTCGCCGAGCTGGCTTTTGGCGACCGCTATTTCCGATTTCATGTGTATTTCAAAACCAGTGAAAAGCTGATTTTTTCCGGGTCGGTTTGCATGACGACCTCGCTGCCCAGGGCGTGTGCCAGCGATTGCGAGAGCCACAGACCCAAGCCCGCACCCGACTGGTTGCGCGCCGCTTCAGCCCGATAAAAACGCTCGAAAGCCAAATCAGGCGCAGGCGTACCGGCGTTTCCGACTTCATTAGAGATACAAAACTCCACTGCGGGTGTGGGTCCCGTCTGGGACGCCGGTCGTACAGCAAGCTCCACCAAGGTGTCGGGCGGTGAGTATTTCAGCGCGTTGGTCAGCAGGTTGCTGAAAATGATCTTGAGGTACTGGATGTCGGACACCAGCACCGTGTCACCCGGTACACCGCGCATCAGCAAGTAGATTCGTTCACTAGGGTTGGCCGCTTTGATGGCCGCCGTCAAGTCGTTCAGCGTGAAAGAACCCAGGCTCATGGGCAACTGGCCCTGCTCAAAACCATCCATCTCCGAGCAGCGGTCAATGATGGCGTCGATTTCCTGTAGCGATTGTTCGATGGCTGCCGATCGTTCCAGCAACGGGTCATCCTTGGCGATACGTGCCTTGATGCCGGACAAGGCCAAGTGGCTGACCGCCAGGGGGTTTTTCAGTTCATGCGCCAGCATGGCAGTGAACTTGCGTTGACGCTCCAGGCGCTTGGACTCCAGGTCCAGGCTTTCCTTGGATACCTGAAGCTCTCCTTGGATTGCATGCAGTTGGGCGGCTTTGAGCCGCTCAAACAGCCAATTGGCAAATCCTGTGATCACCAGAAGTAGAGACACCCGGCTCACGAGGTTCGTGATGAAGAGATCCGACGCCAGCTCGGTGGAAGTCGCACCCCACAATCCGCCAGCGCGCCAGGCCACAAAAGCCATCACCGTAGAGGTCAAAAGCAAAATGCCAAACGCAACTTTGCTTGAAAGTTGGCGCAGACGATCAGGCTCCCTGACCGCGGCCATCAGCAGGGAAGCCCCAAACATCAGCGGCCCAATCCGCCATGCCATCGTGCTCAGGTTCGATGCGGTATCGGGTTCAATGAGGGCATAGAGACACAGCACGGCCTGAAGAACAGACCAGGCCCATAGCCAGCGCACCCACCGTTGATGGGGGAAGAGTGCCGTGTAAAACAGGGAGAAAATGCTGCCAGCGATTGCCAGGTTGGCAATAGTCAAGGGCGGCGCCAGGGCCGTCCCCACTTTCAATGGCAAACCCAGCACGGTGTACGCATAGCCGAGGTTAAGCCACAACTGGGTTTGGGACGACAGCATCAAGGTGCTGATCAAGGCGGCCATCCAGCTGGCGTGAGAGACAGTCCGCCACAGCATCACCAAAAGAAATACCAGCGTGAGCGTGGTGATGACCGTGATCGCGACGGCCAATTTCGTTTCGTGCGAATCGAGGTCGTCTTGGCGTCCCACAAGGGCCACCAGCGCTGGGCTGTTGCGCGATGCAATTCGAAGATAAAAATCTTCAGTGGTCGCCATTCCTCCAAGCTTGACCCTTGACAGGACCTCGTGCGACCCCAGGAGGCGCTGATCCCAGCGCCCAGGCCCTGAAGGTGAATACAGCGTCACCTCACCGAGATGGGGGGGTAACAGCTGAAGAAACAGGGGGCCTACAGCGCCATCGGCTTGTTGAACGTTCAGGCGTACCCACAACACACCAGGACCCAGAGTCAAGCGCGCCGCAGGTTTGAAGGGCTGAAAAACCTGCTTGCGTACGCTTTCGAATTCCAGCGTTTGAGTTTCATCGAGCCAGAGGGATTGCTGGACCTGAACGCTGGGGCCCTGGCCTGGCGAACCCCCTGCGGCTGGAGGGCTCTGGGCCCATGAGCTCGCCAGCGAAGCGACCGCTACACACGCCCCCATCAGCCAGCGCAAGGCGCCGGGCCGCGTGGTGAAAAAGCGGGCCTGCCATCTCAACATTTTTGGCATCTTAGCGGCGAGTGTCTGCAAACCTTGCACTGCGCCGCAAGGTTTTCGGGTTTGCGATTGATAGAAACCGCCAAACCATGAAAACGCAGCACGCTCCATTGACTCCATACCAAGCGGCTAAACCGCTCTTTTTGACGGAGCACTGGGTTGGGATGGCCTTGTGTTTAAGCAGCGTTCTGCCAGCGAGTGTCGTGGCCCAAACGCAGCCCAGCGCCAGTACCTTGCAGCAGCAGATTGAGCGGGATCAACAGGGCGACAAGCAGCGTCTTCCGGTGCCGCAGGCACCCCCGCCGCGGCTTGAACCCCCGTTGGTGGGTCAGACCGTGGTAGTCCATACGTTCAAGTTCCAGGGGAACACCTTGATCCGTGACGAGGTGCTGCGCGCCGCGCTGGCCCCTCTGCTGGGCCGTCCGCTGGACTTTGCACGCCTGCAAAGCAGCCTGGTGTGGGTGGCTGACCTTTATCGGCAACAAGGCTGGGTGGTTCAGACCTTCTTGCCTGAGCAGGACATCACGAAAGGCGAAGTCACCCTTGCGATCATCGAGGCTGTCTTCGGTCAGGCCCGGGTCACGGGCGTGCCCACCCATCGGGTCCCGCCGCAGACGGTGTTGTCGATCTTTTCGCAGCAGCAACCCTCGGAGCAGTTCTTGAACATGAGCGCGCTCGACCGCGCACTGCTCCTGGCCGACGACCTGCCCGGCGTGGCCGTGTCCGGCACGCTGGCGCCCGGGGCGAAAGCCGGACAAACCGATCTGGTCTTGCAGCTGGTCGATGAGCCCCGGCTCGAGGGCACGGTGTCGGCCGACAACACGGGGGCCGTGTCAACGGGCAGCCAGCGTGTCATCGCCGCACTCAAGCTGAACAGCCCCTCCTTGCGGGGCGATGCACTCAGCTTGAGCGTCATGACCTCCAAGGGCGCTCACTATGCACGCGTGGCGTACGGGCTGCCCCTGGGGTCAGACGGCTGGCGCCTGGGCCTGGTCGCCTCGCGGCTGGACTACGAGCTGATCACCGAGCCCTACGCTACCCAAAGCCGGCAAGGTCAGCCCACTGAGGGCAATGCGACCACCCGAGGTCTGGAGCTGAGCTATCCCTGGGTGCGAAGCCGCAGGTTCAACCTGAACACCAGCTTGAGTGCCGAGAAAAAATCCTACGAAAACATCTCCACGGGCGCCACCGTTTCGGACTACCGAAACATCCCGCTGTCGTTGATCGTGAACGGCAACAGCTTTGACACCCTGGGTCAAGGCGGCGCCAATGCGTTCTCGTGGGTCCTGACGGCGGGTCGGCTGGATCTTGAGGGCTCGCCCAGCCAGGTGACCGATACCAGCAGCACGGCGGGTCGCTACAAGAAGATCCGTTACGCCATCAGCCGTCAGCAGCAACTGAGCCCCCAGTGGTCGCTCTATGCCGCCCTGAGCGGGCAGTGGGCGAGCAAAAACCTGGATTCATCGGAAAAGTTTTATCTCGGGGGGAGCAGCGGTGTGCGTGCCTACCCCAGCAGCGAAGCGGGCGGCACCCTGGGCCAGATGCTCAATCTGGAGCTGCGCTGGCAGATGGCCGACGTCTGGAGCCTGACCGGCTTTTATGACCACGGCCAGATCCAAGTGAACAAGTTCAATCAATTCACGGGGGCACCGGCCTTGAATGCCTACGCGCTCAAGGGCGCCGGCCTGGCCTTGGGCTGGCGCAACAGCGCGGGCATGTCGGTGCAAACCAGCTACGCCAGGCGTGTGGGAAGCAACCCCAATCCGATCACGACCGAGGCCAATCGAGGCGCAGACCAGGACGGCACTTTGAAGATCCACCGGCTATGGGTGACCGCGTCACAGGCGTTTTAAATCATGAACGGCAGCTACAAACTGGTTTACAGCGCATCACTCGACACCTGGGTGCCGGTGTCCGAGCATGTCAGTGCCCGGGGAAAAAAAAGCGTCCTGCGCTGCGTCACGGTGGCCGTGCTGGTGGCGGGTGGCTTCGCCGGGGTCACCAGCGCACAGACTGCCCCGCCACGCATCGCGCCGCCGGCCGTGACGCAATTGCCCACAGGCGCGCAAGTGGCCGCAGGCACCGTGGCCTTCAGCCAGACCCAAACCGCGAACGCCGCCACGCTGGTCATTCAACAAAGCTCCAACCAGGCCATCGTGAATTGGCAAAGCTTCGCGGTAGGCGCCAATGCCAGGGTCAACATCACGCAGCCAAGCCACAGCAGCGTGTTGCTCAATCGCGTGCAAAGCAGCGACCCGAGCCCGATCTTTGGGCAGATCAACGCTAACGGCCAGGTGCTGTTGGTCAATCCGCAGGGCATTTACTTTGCACCCGGCTCACGTGTGGATGTGGGCAGCTTGACCGCCACCACAGGCAGTATCAGCGATGCCGACTTTTTAAGCGGACAACACCACTTCCACCGCCAGGGCGCCAACGGCAGCATCCTCAATGAAGGTCATCTCAGCGCAGGCCTGGGGGGCTACATCGCCTTGCTGGCGCCCGAAGTGCGTAACCAAGGTGTGGTGGTGGCCCAGAGGGGCGGTACGGTGGCCCTGGCGGCGGGCGAGAGCTATCAGCTGCAGTTCAATAGCAACAAGCAGTTGACCCAGGTGCTGGTGACGCCAGCCACGATCCAGGCCCTGGTCGACAACGGCAACGCAGTACAGGCCCCCGGCGGGCTGATCATCCTGTCCGCCCAAGCGGCCCATGGCTTGCTGGGGGGCGTGGTCAAGAACAGCGGCGCTGTTTCGGCCACCGGGCTGGTGAATGACGGTGGCACCATCCGCCTGATTGCCAGTGACAAGATTGAGCTTGCGCAGACCAGCCGCATCAGCGCCGATGCGGCACCAGGCAGCGCGGGCCACGGTGGGCGCATCGACATCATTGCCGACCTGACCAACGCCACCAGCCGCACGCAGGTGGACGGCTCGATCAGCGCCCAGGGGGGTGATTTGGGGGGCGACGGCGGATTTGTGGAGACCTCGGCAACGAATCTGAACGTGCGCGGGAGCACTCGCGTGAGCACGCTGGCGCCAAGCGGTCGGTCTGGGGAGTGGCTGCTGGACCCCACAGACTTCACCATCGCGGCCACCGGGGGCGATATCACCGGTGCCACCCTGACCGCCAACCTGAATGCTGGCAGTGTCACCATCGCCAGCAGTGGGGGATCTACGGGCACGAGGGGCGACATCCACGTCTATGACGACGTCAGTTGGAGCGCCAACACCCTCACGCTCAATGCGGGCTACAACATCAATGTGGGCTCTTCGACGCGGACGGGCTCGCTGACCGTGACCGGCGCCGGTGCCTTGGTGTTGAACCCCAGTTCCAGCTCGGTTCCCGGCTATACCGCCAATGGCATGGTGCTCATGGGGATGGCCAGCGCCCCCACCGGCGGACCGAATGGCAATGGATTCAACGGCAGCATCCATCTGAGTGCGACCGATGCCACGCGCTTGCTGGACTCGTCGTCGAGTCCGGTACTCAAGATCAGCGGCAACCCCTACACCATCATCAAAACACTGGGGTCGTCGTCTGATTACTCGACCAGTAGCAACAACTACACGTTGCAAGGCATGGCCGCCAGCAACAACGTGGGAGGCGGA
Organism: Pseudomonadota bacterium; assembly: GCA_041169755.1. Classification (GTDB taxonomy): domain Bacteria; phylum Pseudomonadota; class Gammaproteobacteria; order Burkholderiales; family Burkholderiaceae_C; genus Ramlibacter. Next base: position 6,130 of record JBEEIS010000094.1, read on the forward strand.
AAGTACTTCGCCCTGGGCAATGACATTGACGCCGCCGCGACCAGCACATGGACCAACTTGAATGGCGGCCTGGGATTTTTCCCGATTGGTAAGCAAGCCGGCAATTTCGCGGGGGGATGCGATTGCCGGTTCTCGGGTGTCTTTGATGGATTGGGGCACGCCGTCAAAGATCTCTACGAATACCGCCCCAACCTGGATCAATACAACCGGGGGAACGTCGGTCTGATTGCCTATGCCTTGGGCAGTTCGCGGGTGGCCAATATCGGGGTGACCGGCAACATGTCAGGCCAGACGGCAGTGGGCGGGCTGGTGGCGGCATTCGATTCCACGTCCTACAGCCTGCCCCAGATTGCGAACTCCTATTCCGCAGTCAATCTCACGGTCCTCAATGCCACTTCAGCCTCTACGGGCGGCCTGGCAGGAACGGCAGGTCATATCGTCAACAGTTATTCGACGGGCAATGTCACCGCCACTGGGGTCTCGAACGTCGGTGGCCTGGTCGGTACGGTCCCCAACTACGGCACCAGCAAGGTCCTGATCGATCAGTCCTATGCGACAGGTCAGGTTTCCGGTGCAAGCAATGTCGGCGGGCTCATTGGGTACATCTCTCCGGGCAATACCAACACGGTGAGCCAGTCGTATGCGACGGGGCGTGTCATCGGAACGGGCAGCGGCGTGGGGGGCCTGATTGGCGACGCCAGGGATATCTCCGTAAGCAGCAGCTACGCGACGGGTGCCGTGTCCGGGGTCGGTAATGTGGGCGGGCTCATGGGATCGTTCGCCTCGAGCAGTTCCAAGACGGTCACCGGTTCTTATGCAACCGGCAGTGTCAGCGGGACGGGCAACAGCGTTGGCGGTCTGATTGGCGATGCCAGGGGAGTGACCGTCAGCAGCAGCTACGCGACGGGGGCGGTGACGGGATCGACGTTTGTCGGCGGCCTGGTGGGCTTTTCCCAGCCCGTCACCGTCACGGACTCGTATGCAACGGGCAACGTGAGCCTGGGGGGCTCCAATGGCGGTGGTTTGGTCGGCTATGTGTATGGGGGCTCCATCACATCCAGCTACGCCAGCGGAAATATTTCCGGGCAGGATGTGGGGGGTCTGACTGGGACCGCCCAGACGAACGTATCGATTACCCGTAGCTATGCATCCGGCAACGTGACCTTGACATCCGCAACAGGCAATGCGGGTGGACTGATTGCCTATTTGCCTGGAACCACCGCGTACAGCATTTCGGACAACTACGCCTCAGGGACCGTGTCGCAAACCGGTGGATCCAGCGGTAGTCTGGGCGGGTTGATTGGTTTGGGGAGCGGCCGCTCATTCAGCAACAACTACTGGAACAGCACCAAGAATCCAGCACGGTCGACAACGACGGGGGGTGTGGGCGGCTCGAGTACGGCCACCAGCGGCATCACCGCGATCACGACCACAGAAATGAGTTCTGCTTCCGGGTTTTCCAGTGCCTTTGGAAACTCAGGTGGCGTCTTTACCGTCGCCTCCGGTTGGGGCTATGCCCGGGCCGTCAATGGCGGTTTTCCGATTCTGTGTGCATTGACCACCTGCACCAGTTACCGAACTTCAAACCTGTACGCCACTTTCATCGGATCCTCGAATGGCCTGTGGTCATTGGCTTCCAACTGGGATATCGGCTATGCCCCGAGCGCGAGCAACAGTGCCACGATCGATGCTGTCGTCATCAACGCAGGATCGTCTGTCCACTACGACACCGGCAGTGCCGGTAGCGTCAGCAACGCAATCCAGAACGCGGGCCACCTGACGTTCACCGGCGCCAGTGATGTGACCGTGTCGGGGCCGATCAGCGGTGCGGGCAGTGTCACCCTGTCGGGGTCCGGTACGGTCACCTTGTCTGGCGCGAACACCTACACAGGCGCCACCACCGTCAGCGCAGGCACCCTGCAAGTGGGCGCCGGCGGAACCAGCGGTAGCTTGGCCAGCGACATTGCCAACAACGCCTCACTGATCTTCAACCGCAGCGATAGCCTCACCTATGCGGGCGTGATCAGTGGCACGGGCGCTGTGAACAAATCCGGTGCAGGCACACTGACTTTATCGGGCGCCAACACCTACACCGGGGGTACCACCGTCTCGGCTGGCACCTTGCAAGTGGGCGCTGGAAGTACTACCGGGAGCATTGCCGGGAACGTGGTGAACAACGCCACGCTGGCCTTTCACCGCAGTGATGCATTGATCTTCGACGGCGTGATCAGTGGCACGGGTGCTGTCACCAAGCTGGGGTCGGGTTCCAGCAGCGTCACCACGTTGTCTGGCAGCAATACCTACAGCGGAGGCACCACCGTTTCTGCGGGCACATTGAAGGTGGGTCATGCCGGGGCACTCGGAGACCCGACGGGTGCGGTGTCGGTGACCAATGGCGCTGCATTGGATTTGAATGGCACCACGATCACCCAGACCCATCCCCTGACCTTGAACGGAACGGGGGTCAGCAGTGGTGGTGCATTGACCAATTCGAGCAGCACTGCCGGTCTGTATGCGGGCCCGGTGGTGCTGGCCAGCGCCGCGTCCGTCGGCGGCTCAAACGGTGACATCACGGTCGGTGGCGTGATCAGCGGTGGCTTTGCCCTGACCAAGGTGGGGTCCGATACCGTGACCCTGACCGCGGCTAACACCTACAGCGGTGGCACGACCCTTTCGGCGGGGACCTTGCAAATCGGTGCCGGCGGCACCACTGGAAGCATCACGGGTAATGTCGGCAACAGCGGTGTACTCGATTTCAACCGATCCAATGACTTGACGTATTCCGGCGTGATCAGTGGCACGGGTTCGGTGAGGCAATCGGGCGCGGGCACCACGACCTTCGCCGGATCCAACGCCTACAGCGGTGGCACCACGATTTCTGCCGGCACCTTGGCGCGGGGAGCCACTGGTGCTTTCGGAACCGGCACCGTGACCGTTGCGGGCGGGACGGCCGATTTGAGAGGCGCGGCGGTCAGCAACAACTTCGTGCTCGGTGCTGGCGGGCCTCAGGGTGCGCTGACCAGCAGTACCACGGGTGATATTGATCTTTCCGGCACGATTTCTCTATCCGCCCCTTCGTCTATCGGCGGGGCTGTGGCGAGCAATATCGTCTTTAGCAATTCAGTGACCAGCAACGGTCATGGCCTGGTCCTTTTGGATCAAATTGCCAAATCATTCACCAGTACCAGCAACACCCTTTCCACCCTGGCTTCTGGCCCCGATGTCGGTAGCCTGCATGTGGTCAATAACCAAGCGCTCACCCTTGGACAGGTGGTGCTGGGTGGAACCACCTACAGCGGGATCAGCTCCACGGGTACCGTGCGCGTGTCCACCCGTACGGGCGATCTGACGGTCTCGCAAAACGTCGCCACCACCAGCACGTCGAGTAGCAGCAGCGCCCCCGCAATCGATCTCCGGGCGGGCACCCTCGCCGCGGCGGGCACGGTCACCGGGGGCGACCTGGTATTGATCGGAACCCCGACCTTCACTATGGGGGCGAATGGACTGGCAGTCTTCTACTCCGGCCATTCGAGCACGCCTGAAGCGTTTGCCCTGATCGACAAGCTGTCCGTAAATTCGCCCTTCAGCAAGGTCTACAACCAGGCGAGCAGCACCAACATTACCGGGACAGGCTATTGGGCATCGTTGCGCGGTTCGGCGCCTGTCGATATTTATGTGTTGCCCGAGTCGGGCCAAAGCAGCATTTACGGCACCGCGCCCACCACCCTGAGTTATTGCTATTCCAGCAGTGCTTCCAGTTGCGTGAGTGTTTCCTATTCGGGAATTCCATCGACCCCGCAAAGCTTTGCGCTGGGTTCGGGCGCCGTGTCCGGTACCGTCAATGTGGCCAGCGGGGTCGCGGGGACGCTGGCCTTGAGCGGGTCGCCCAGCATCGCGGGCACCGGCTTGGTGGCCACGACGAACGCCGGCACCTACGCCTTGCGGTTGACGCCTAGCCTGTCGCTTTCGGGCTATGCCTTTAGCGCGGGTCATTCCGTGAATTACACGGTGAACCGCAAGCCGGTGACCTTGACCAACATCGCGCGGACCACCACCTACGACGGTGCGAGCTACGCTGCGCTGGCTACGGGTACCGGCTTCAGCGTGGGCGCCATGGTCGGCTCGGACGCAGTCGCTTCTGTCAGTCAAACGCCTAGCGGGATGAGTGGCGCCGCCTCCAGCACGGCGAACGTGGGTAGTTTCACCGTCACACCCAGTGCCGCTGTGATGGGCGCGGGCACCGCCAGTAACTACGATTTCAGTTATGGGGGTAGCACCCACACGATCAGCCCGGCCAGCTTGACGATCACGGCTTCGACGAACAGCAAGAGTTTTGATGGCACGACCAGCTCGCAGGCTCGGCCTGTGGTGAGTGGTCTGCAGGGTTCGGATACGGTCAGTAATCTGACCCAAGCGTATGCAGATGCCAACGCCGGCACCGGAAAAACCTTGAGTGTTCAGTCGGGTTACCAGCTCGCTGATGGCAATAACGGCAACAACTACACGGTGACCCTGGTGTCCAACCAGACCGGCGAGATCCGCTCGCAGACCGTGGCGGTGCTGCCTCCCACCTTGCCCGTTGCGCCCCTGGGCAGCGGCGCACCCCCCACGTTGACAGTCGCTGCGTTGGGCGGTATGGGGGCCAGCACCGGAGCCAGCACGGGGGGCGGCGGTACGGCGGCTAGCTCGAGTGCGGGTGTGAGCGTCAGCACCATCAACGCGCCCTCGGTGCAAGTGTCGGGGCTGGTGGCAGTGCAGGTACCTGCGGGTACGGCCACCGCGGGCTCCGGGTTGGTGATTGCCTTGCCTGAGCCGGTGGTGGCGCCAGCGGCCAAGGGTGTGGCCGTACATGTCACGCTGGCCAATCGCGAGCCTTTGCCCGCCTGGATTCGCTATGACGCGACCTCACAAACGCTGTTGACCAGCGCAGTTCCTGCGGGTGCATTTCCGCTGTCGGTGCTTGTCACGGTGGGCGGTCAGTCGACCGTGGTTCAAATCTCTGAATCGACAGCGAGCCCTTGACGACGCAGGGATCAGGCTTTCAGGCGACCCGTTGTCACCGGGGCTGCAGAAACTTCAGCAGGCGTTCGAAGCCGCCCCGGTAAGGCGGGTACAGCAGGTGCGTCATCGCAAAGCGGCTCTGGTGGAACACCGGCCGCAGCTTGGAGAAGGTCTCGAAGCCCTCGCGCCCGTGGTAGTGGCCCATACCGGATTCGCCCACGCCGCCAAAGGGCAGGTCGGCCTGGGCCACATGAAAGAGCGCGTCGTTCACGCTCACACCGCCAGACATCACGTGATCCAGCAGGTGCGCCAGGCGCGCGCGGTCGTGGGTGAAGGGGTAGAAGGCCAGCGGGCGCGCACCGGCGTTGATCGCGGCGACTGCATCGTCCACCTGGTCATAGGGCAGTATCGGCAGGATGGGGCCGAAGATCTCGCGTTGTAGCAGCGCACTGCCCGCCGGTGCGCCGACCACCAGGTGCGGGGCGAGGCGGTGCGCGGCGTCGTCGCGCGCGGGGCCAGGCAGCAGGGGGATGACCGTAGCGCCTTGGGCCTGCGCCTCGTCCAGCGCGCGGGTGAGACGCTCGTAGGCGGTGGCGTTGATGATGGAGGTGTAGTCCGGGCTGGCCAGCGAGGCGTAGCGCTCGGGCACGATGCGCTGGGCCAGGGCGACGAAGTCCTGCACCTGCCCGCGCGGCAGGTAGACATGGTCGACCGTGGTGCAGATCTGGCCGGCGTTCAGGAACTTCACGTACAGAATCCGTTCGGCCGCGGTGCGCAGGTCGAAGTCCTCGCACACCAGCGCAGGCGAGCGCCCGCCCAGTTCCAGGGTGACGGGGCACAGGTGGGTCGCTGCGGCCGCCATGACGGCGCGCCCCGTGGCGCCCGAGCCCGTGAACAGCAGATGGTCAAACGGCAACTGCGAGAAGGCCACGCCCACGCCGCCCGTCTCGTCGAAAAATTGCAGCTTCTCGGGCGGGAAGTAGCTAGGCATGCGCTCGATCAGGAGCGCAGCGAGATGGCGTGAGTTCTCACTCATCTTGACCATGGCGCGGTTGCCTGCGGCGAGGATGGCCACCAGCGGCACGAAGCTCAGATTGAGCGGGAAGTTCCACGGCACGATCACGCCCACCACGCCCAGGGGCTGCGGGATGACCGAATTGCTTGCCAGGCCGAAGGCCAGGCGATCGACCCCACGCCGACGCACCTTCATCCATCCGCGCAGGTGCTGGAGGGCATGCTCCACCTCCTTGAGCACGGGCAGGACCTCGGTCAGGCGGGTCTCGTGCGGCGAGCGGTGGCCGTAGTCGCGCGAGATCGCAGCGCACAGGTCGTCGGTGTTTTCGCGGACGAAGCGGGCCAGGGTGCGCAGGTCGGCGCGGCGCGTGGCTTCGTCGGGGACAGGTTGGGCGCGGGCGGCGGCGCGCTGGCGGGCGAGAGCGTCTTGCAGCAGATTCATGGTGTCGGGAGCACGGAGCCGGGAGGCGGTGACCCGATGTTGCCAGACCGCCGCAGGCGGGCTGGGCGCGGGGGGAGGGGTGCTGCGCTCTCAGAGCCCCGCTTCGCGCACCAGCACCGTGAGGGCCTGACGCAGGTAGCGCCCCGCCAGGGGCTCGCCCACCGCTCGGATCACGACGCGTCCGCGCCAGGCGCGACCCGCGAGGTCCTCGGGTGGGGAGTCGACCCGCAGCAGCACGCGGTAGATCGCGTGTTCGGGCACGCGCTGACCTTGGCGTTCGCGTGTGAGCACGTCGCCGCCGGCCGGTGCCGCAAGCATGCCGTGGGCCAGCTGGCGCGAGGCGTCTGCATCGACATGCTGCACGGTCAGTCGCAGGGCGGGCCCCTCCAGACCGTCGGTGATGAACAGGCCCTGGTCGCCCGCGCGCACGCGTCGGGCGGCGTGTTCCTCCAGGTAGGTCTCCACGACCATCGGGCCCTCGCTTACCAGGGTGGCGATGCGCTCACGCGCGGGCAGCCATTGGCCGGGGTGCAGGTCGGGGTCGAGGTCACGCACGGTGGCATCAAAGGGCGCAGAAGGCGTGAGCTGCTCGCGCTGCGTGTGCAGACCGGCCTGTTCGACCTGGCTGGTGGCCAGTTCTTCCTGCGTGACCTGCCAGCGTTGCCGGGCATCGGGTAGCAGGGCGGCGGTGTCCACCTGCCAGCCCAGGTGCTCGGCGCGTGCGGACAGCACCTGCAGTCGGCTCTCCAACTGGGGCGAGGCCAGTCGCAGCAGCTGCACGCCTTGCGGCAGGCGTTCGCCCTCGGCGTGGTGCAGGCTTTCGATTTGCGCAGCGGCCGGCGTGTACACCGGCCAGACCTGGGCGGGACGCAGCCACCCACTGGAGGTCACCCGGCCGGGCCAGGGCACCAGGGTGAGGCCGGCCACGAGCAGCACACCGGCGGCCACACCACGCGCGCGGCGGCGGCTGGCGGGCCGCGCGGTGACCTGTGCGCGCAGACCCCGCCACACCTTCACCTCGCGCCAGACCGGCAGCGCGATGAACCAGGCAATTTCCACCAGGAACAGAACGACACCCACCAGCTTGATGAAGAAGTGGTAGACCAGTACCGCAATGCCGATGAACACCACCAGCCGATACAGCCAGGTCGTCCAGGCGAAGGCGATGAGGGCCGCCTGCTTGCGGGGTGCGAAATGCTCGGGCGGCGGTGCGTCCAGTGCGAACAGCCCTTCGCGCAGTTTCCAGCGGGCCAGGGCGAAGCTGCGTTCATGCAGGTTGGGCATGTCCAGCGCGTCGCACAGGATGAAGTACCCGTCAAAGCGCATGAAGGGGCTGGCGTTGATGGCCAGCGTGGCCACCCAGCTGGTCGTGGCCAGCACGAAGGCCGCCGAGCGCAGCGCGCCCTCGGGCAGCAGCGCCCAGGCCAGCGTGGCCCAGGCGGCCACCCCCCCCTCGGTGGCCATGCCGGCGCAGGCCACTTGCAGGCGCTTGTAGCGGTCGGTCAGGCGCCAGGTCTCGGTGGTGTCGGTGTAGGCCATGGGCCAGAGCACGAGGAAGGCCACGCCCATCGCGGGGACGCGGCAGCCGTGGTGGCGCGCGGTGAAGGCGTGTCCGAGCTCGTGCAGCAGCTTCACGCCCACAAGGGCCACCCCATAGGCGGCCAAGCCGCCCAGGTTGAAAGTGTCCACCAGGGTGGCGATGAAGCTGTCCCAGCTGCGGGCCACGAGCAGCAAGCCGGCGACCAAGGCGAGTGCGGTGGCCCCAAGGAAGCGGCGCGAGATGAAGAAGGCGGCGACCGGCCCCGCCCAGCGTTGCAGCCAGGCGTCGGGCCGCACCAGTGGCACGCGAAAGAAGAGGTAGTGGTGCAGCAGTTGCTTCAGGGGTGCGCCTTGCAGGGCGTACAGGTGCCGGGCCAGGCGCTGCGCGGCACCGGGGCCGCGTTGCTGCAGCAGCTGGTTGTTCGTGAGGAAGGCCAGCACCTGTTCGATATCGCCGACCTGCGGGTGCAGGGTGGTGCGGGTGGTGATGCTGTCGGCGATGGCCTGGGCATCACCCAGGGGCCAGCGCGCGAGGATCTCGAAGGTGAGCCAGTCGATGCGAAAGAACTGGTGGCGCACCGGGTCGTGCAGGGTCCAGGAGGGCTGGCCATCGGCCAAGGGGGGACCGGGCAGCAGGTCCAATTCCTCGCGCAGGGGGGGTAAGGGCATTGTGGGTGCCTCCTCACCACGCCAGCAGGCTGCGCACGCTGGCCCAGGGCCGCCGCATCAGCCAATAGCCCAGGGGCACCCACTCGCCGCTGACACGCACGCTGCCCTTGAGGCCGATGCGGTGCGTGGTGGGGCCCGTGAGGCTAGCGCGCAGACGGTAGGCGTAGCTGCCGTCCGGGCGTTCGACCGCGTCGTGTGCGAGGTAGCGCAGGCGCGCCTGCACCGGCGACAAGGGGTCGGCGTTCAGGTGCAGGGAGACGCTGGCATCCGCCGGCAAGGGAATGGCGTCGGCCACGCCCAGCCAGGCTTCGACCTCGATGTCGTCGAGGGCGGCCACGCGCAGGATGCGCTCGCCCAACGTGACCGGCCGCCCGATCCAGGCGCTGGGGTCGTCGAAGAGGGCCACGCCATCGCGCGGCGCGATCACTTGCGCGCGTGTGAGCTGGTCTTGCAGGTACAGGGCCTCGGCACGCTTTTCCTCGATGCGGCCCACCAGGGTGGCGAGCTGGGCTTTGGAGCGGGCGTCGGTGAGGGCCTGGTGACCCGCCTGGCGGTATTCGGCTTGCGCAGTGGCCAGGGCCTGGCGCGCGACGTCCAGCCGGTTGCGCACCAGGGCCAGGTCGAAGGTGAACAGGGGCTGCCCTTTGCGCACCTGCTCGTTCGGCTGCACGTGGAACTGGGCGACGACGCCGTCCAGGGGCGCGCGTACCACCTCGGGCCGCGCGGGCACCAGTTCGCCCGGCGCCAGCACCGTCAGGCGCACGGGGAGTGCCATGACCAGGACCAGCGCGCCGACCCCCCAGAGCCAGCGCCTGCGACGGGCCGGTGCCACGCCCTCCATGGGTGCGTCGGCAGACGGGCTGGGGGCGAAACGGGGCCAGCGCCAGCCGGCCGCTCGGGTCAGGCCTGTCCAGGCATGGACCCAGATGTCGGACCACTCCTGCAGCAGGCGCGTCTCGCGCGGGGTCCAGGCCGCGTCTCGCGCCAGCAGCAGGGCGCCACGGGCAGCGCCCCCGGGGGGAACGCTGTCCAGGCGCAGGAACCAGGCGTTCGCGGGCAGCCACTCGGACCACTGCGCGGCGAGCTCGGGGGGCAGCGCCGTGACATCGATGGCGCCCGAGGCCGGCATGTGCGTATGGCAGTGGCGCATCACGCGTGTGAGCCACTGCGTGTAGGGCGCATTGGCCTCGGCCTGCACCACGCCCGAGAGGGCGGACACCCCGCTGTCGGCGAGCCAGAGTGCGGCTTGCCGGTAGGGCGTGAGCTCGTGGGTGTCGTTGACCAGCAGGAAGCGTAGTTGGGCCACGGACGCGGCGGCGCGCGCGCGTGTCGCAAGGTCCATCAGGTCCAGCAGCGAGAGCAGGGGCTCGGACAGGTCGCCCGGCGGGACCGCGGACGCCGCGGACGCGGCGGGAGGGCGGACGGTGGTGGCGTTCATACTGCAGCGCCAGGGTGATGATCAGTGCGGGTGCATCAGGCAGGGTGCAGCGCGGGGGGCGTGACCGGCTGCGGCGGGAGCGGGGTGAAGACCGACTGGCGCTGACGCGACGCGTCACGCAGCTGATCGCTCAAGGCGCTGCGGCCAGGCACGCCGTTCTCGCGCGGCGAGGTCTGGGCGCGTTCGCCCACGTGGAGCCGGAACAGGGTGGTGGCTTCGCGGCCCTGGCTGTCGCGGGCCTGCAGGCGGATCGCCAGCTCGCCCTGGAAGCCCCGGGGAGGCACCAGCTGGAAGACACCCGTATCCGGATTCAGCTGGATCCAGTTCGGCAGGGGGGTGCCGTCGGCCAGGGAGGCGTTCACGGTCACGCGCACATTGGAGTGGGTGTGAAAGAAGCTGTCCCAAGGCACGCTGACATAGGCCATGCCGTCGCCCTCGATGAACTGATCGGGCATGCCGCGGAATACCGACAGGAGGCTGCCGGTGTCCGGATGGACCACCACGCGCCAGCCGTCGTCCGGTGCCTCGGTGTAGGCCTCGTTGAAGGCCCACAGGGCCAGCGTTCGCTGCAGGGGGTGCGGCTGTGAGGGTGAGGGTTCGATCAGGTAGGTGGGTTGGACCAGGGCAGCCGCCCGCTGCGGAAACAGCGTGGAGTCGAACACCTGCGGGATGTGGCCTCGCGGTGTGGTGTCGACGACGATGGGCTGCGAGGTGGGGGGGGGCAGCGGCGCCTGGGCGCTGGCCTCGGGCGGGGCGGGCGCGGCGAGTGTGGTGGGGGGCGGCGCACTGGAGAAGAGCGAGCGCGGCGGCTCGGCGCTGACCGTGAGCGATACCGTGTCCGTGTCTTGGGCACCGGCGGTGTCGGTGGTGGCGACGGTCAGGGTGTCGGTGCCGCTGAAGCCCGGGTCCGGCACATAGGCCACCGTGGCGAACATGAGGTTCAGACTGCTGCGGGTTCCGCGCAGGACCAAGGTGTCCGATCCGCTGCCGCTCACGTTGACGCCCGCGACGGGTTCTGTGGCATTGAGGGTGCCGTTTTCGGCGGAGATCTCCACCTTCTCGATGGCTTCTTCGCCGTCGGCGTCCGCGACCTCCACATCATCGAGCATCAGGGTCTGACCGCTGGCCAGAAGCTGCGCTTCGGGCACGGTGTTTTCGGGCAGGTCATTGACTGAGTCCACGTGCAGGGTCAGGTTGTGGACATCGCTCCAGGCCTGACCGTCGGACACCTGAAATTGGAGGGTGGCGTAGCCGGTGGCCCATTCGTGAGCGTCGGGGATGAAGCGCAGGGCTTCTTGCTTCAGCGTCGCCGCGGCGATCTCCTGGTTTTCCGTGACGGACAGCCAGTCGCCCCGATAGTCCTGATATTGCAAGACGCCCTCGACCGGGAGGGAAACGATCCGCACGGCGGTGAGGGCGGCGGTATCGACGTCTTGGAAATTTCCGAAGTCGCTGGCTGTCAGGAAGACGGGGGTGTCTTCGGGTGTGGAGGCGATGTCGTCGCTGGCGGTCGGTGCGTCGTTGACGGGGGTGACGGTGATCGAGAGCGTGGCGGTCGCAGAGCCTTCCTGGCCGTCGGAGAGGGTGTAGTTAATGGGCGAAACGGTGCCGTGGAAGTGGGTGGCGGGCGTGAAGGTGAAGGTGCCGTCGGCGTTCAGGGTCAGGGTGCCCTGGCCGGCAAGAGTGGCGGTGTTGCTGCCGACGTCGGTGGTGTATCCCGTCTCGTCACCGACCACCGTGAAGCCGGTGACGGTGAGCGTTCCACCGTCGCTGTCTTTATCGTTCGTCAGGACGTCGATCGTGGTGGCGGCGCTGTCCTCGGCGATCTCGGCGGCGTCTTCCACGGCCACCGGTATGTCGTTGATCGGCGTTACGCTGATCGAGAGCGTAGCCTTGGCGACGCCGCCCTGGCCGTCGGCGACGATGTAGATGACGGCAGGCAGATCGCCATGGAAGTTGGGGGCGGGCGTGAAGGTGAAGGTGCCGTCGGCGTTCAAGGTCAGGGTGCCCTGGCCGGCAAGGGTGGTGGAGTTACTGCCGACGGTGGCGGTGTA
>JBEEIS010000095.1:0-57790 GCA_041169755.1 Pseudomonadota bacterium
TTGCTGAACGCCACCGACAGGTTTGACGAGGTGGTGCTCTTGCCGATGCCGCCTTTGCCGTAGATGGCAAACACCTTGGCGTTGCCGATCTTCACCGACGGGTCCAGCTGCACCTGGACGCTGCCGTCGCCGTCGGGGCGGGAGCTGGGGGCCGGGCCGCGGCCGATGCCGGCGACGGGAATGTGGGTGGTCATTGTCATCCGTGGCTTTCTTCGTAAACACCTTCGAGCCGGTCTTCCAGCTCCTCGCCGGCGCGCCGAAGCGCCTCCAGCACCTGGGCATCGGGTTGCCAGTAATTGCGCTCGGTCGCCTCCAGCAGCCGGTTGGCCACGCGGGCCACGGCGGTGGGATTGAGCTTGGCCAGGCGCTCGCGCATGGCCGGGTCGAGCACAAAGGTCTCGCTCAATTGCTGATAGACCCAGGGCTGGATCTGGCCGGTGGTGGCCGACCAGCCCAGGGTGTTGGTCACATGGCTCTCGATCTGGCGCACGCCCTCGTAGCCGTGCTCCAGCAGGCCCTCGTACCACTTGGGATTGAGCATGCGGGTGCGTGTCTCCAGCGCCACCTGCTCGGTGAGCGTGCGCACCGTGCCGCCGCCGTTGGCGTCGCGCGTCTGGTCGCCGATGTAGACGGGGGCTGTGCTGGCGTCCGGGCCCTTGGCGCGCTGGATCGCGCGGCTGATGCCGCCCAGGGTGTCGAAGTAGGTGTCGACCGTGGTCACGCCCAGTTCCACCGACTCGAGGTTCTGGTAGGCCAGTTGCACGCCGGCCAGCACGCTTTGCAACAACTGCGCCTGCTGCACCGGGCGGCCGCTGCGGCCGTAGGCAAAGCCCTTGCGGCGGCTGTAGGTCTCGGCCAGTTCGTCGTTGTCTTCCCAGCGGCTGTTGTCCACCAGGCTGTTGACGTTGGCGCCGTAGGCCCCCTCGGCGTTGCCGAAGACGCGCAGCGAGGCGGTTTCCAGGTCGCCGCCGAATTCGGCCTGGTAGGCCAGGGCGTGCTTGCGGATGAAGTTTTGATCGGACGGTTCGTCGGCGCTGGCGGCCAGGAAGGCGGCTTCGGCCAGCAGCTTGATTTGCAGCGGCAGCAGGTCACGGAAGATGCCCGAGAGCGTGATCACCACGTCCACACGCGGGCGGCCCAGGTCGGCCAGGGCCAGCAGCTCGGCGCCGGCCAGACGCCCGTAGCCGTCAAAGCGCGGTTTGGCGCCCATGAGGGCCAGCGCCTGCGCGATGGGGCCGCCTTCGCTTTTCAGGTTGTCGGTGCCCCACAAGACCATCGCGATGGACTCGGGGAATTCATGACCGTCTTGCGCGTGCTTTTGCAGCAGGCGCTCGGCCTGGCGCGCGCCGTCCTTGACGGCAAAGGCGCTGGGAATGCGGAAGGGATCGAAGCCGTGCAGGTTGCGGCCCGTGGGAAGCACCGCGGGCGTGCGCAGAAGGTCGCCGCCGGGGGCCGGGCGCAGGAAGCGACCGTCGAGGGCGCGCAACAGGCCGGTGATCTCGTGGTCGTGATCGAGCAAAGCGTTCGTGCTGGCCAGTTCGCGCAGCACGGGCAGCAGGGTGTCGGCGTCGGCCTGCGCTTGCAGGGCCAGCGCCGCGTCAGCGCTGGCGCCCTGCACGAGGGCTTCAATCATCTCGCGAGCCGGCTTCACCCCGTGGCCGGCATCAGCGCACGCCAGCAGCAGGTCGGCGCGCTGGGCCGGCGTGTGCGCCTGGCCCACCACATGCAGGCCGTGCGGAATCAACGTGTATTCGAGTTCGAGCAGTTTGCCGGTGAGGCCCGTGATCGCGGCATCGGCATCGGCCCACGCGGGTTCAGTCGCCGACAGCTCGAGCAGGGCCGCCTGCGCCTGGATGCTCACTGCCAGGTCGGCACGCTCCACATCGGCCTCGGGCTCCAGGCCGCGATAGCGCTCCAGCGCCGATTTCAGATCCACCAGGTCCTTGTACAGACCGGCCTGGGCGACTGGCGGCGTGAGGTAGCTCACGAGCGTGGCGGCGCTGCGGCGCTTGGCCAGGGTTCCCTCGGAGGGGTTGTTCGCCGCGTACAGGTACACATTGGGCAGGTCGGCAATCAGGCGGTCGGGCCAGCACTGGGCCGACAGGCCGTTCTGTTTGCCGGGCATGAACTCCAGCGCGCCGTGCGTGCCGAAATGCAGCACCGCGTCGGCGCCGAAGTCTTCGCGCAGCCAGCGGTAGAAAGCCGAGAAGGCATGCGTGGGGGCAAAGCCTTTCTCGAACAACAGGCGCATCGGGTCGCCCTCGTAGCCGAAGGCGGGCTGCACGCCCACGAACACATGGCCAAAGCGCTCGCCCAGCACAAAGAGGCTGGCGCCATCGCTTTGCTGGCGACCGGGGGCGGGGCCCCATTGCGCCTCGATCTCGGCCAGGTGCTTTTCGCGACGCACATGGTCGTCGGTGGGGATGCGCGCGTGCACGTTGGCGTCGGCGCCAAAGCGCTCGGCGTTGCCTTTCGTGATGCGGGTGCGCAGCTCGTCGACGCTGGCGGGCAGGTCGACGGTGTAGCCCTCGCGCTTCATGGCAACGAGGGTGTTGTAAAGCGACTCGAACACCGCCAGGAAGGCCGCGGTGCCGATGTTGCCGGCGTTGGGCGGGAAACTGAAGATCACCACGCCCACCTTGCGTGCGGCGCGTTCGCTGCGGCGCAGGTCCACCAGGCGGCCCACGCGGCGAGCCAGCATGTCGGCGCGGTCCATGCAGCTTTGCATGTCGTGCGCGTCGCTGTCCTGAATGAAGTGGCACTGGTGGGAGCAGCCGGTGCAAGCGGTATGGGCGGCGCTGCCGCGCCCGCCGTAGACCATGGAGCCGGTGGCGCCATCGAGCTCAGGGATGGCCACCATCATCGTGGCCTCCACCGGCAGTAGGCCGCGTGCCGAGGCGCCCCACTGGTCCAGGGTTTGAAATTCCACCGGCGTGACGGCCAGGTAAGGCACGTCCAGCGTGGCCAGCACTTCCTCGGCGGCACGCGCGTCGTTGTAGGCGGGACCGCCCACGAGCGAGAAGCCGGTGAGAGAGACCAAGGCGTCGATCGCCGGGCGCCCGTCCTGCATGAAGAAGGATTCGACGGCAGGTCGGTTGTCCAGGCCCGTTGCGAAGGCCGGAATCACGCGCAGGCCGCGCGCTTCCATCGCGGTGATCACGCCGTCGTAGTGCTTGGTGTTGCCCGCCAGCAGATAGGACCGCATCAGGAGCAGGCCCACGGTGCCTCGCTTGCCGGTGGTGGCGACGCGGGGCAGGTCGGCCTGGAGCGCCGACAGGCGCGGCTCCATCGCCGGGTGATAGACACCCACTTCGGGGTATTCGGCGGGGGGCAATACCTTGGCTTTCCCGCGCAGCCCGGCGCGCGGGCCGTCGGCATAGCGGTCCACCAGGAGCTGCACCATCTGCACGAGGTTGTCCTCGGAGCCGGCCAGCCAGTATTGCAAGGTGAGGAAGTAGGCCCGCACGTCCTGTGCGGTGCCCGGGATGAAGCGCAGGATCTTGGGCAGTCGGCGCAGCATCTTCATTTGCTGCGCGCCGGCGGTGGCCTTGCCTTCGGCGCCGCGGTTGCTGTCGACGTTGTCGCCCTCGCGCTTGCCCCGCATGCGTTTGAGCATCGCCATGAAGCCGCTGGCGGGCGCGCCCATGTCGAATTTGCCCATGCGCGTGAGCTTCATCACCTCGGCGGCGGACATGGCGCAGACCATGGCGTCGCACTGGTCACGCCGCGCTTTCAGCGCAGGCAGGACCGGCAGGAAGTGGTCCTCCATGAACAGCATGGTGGCGATCACGATGTCGCCGCGCGCGATGTCGTCCAGCGTGCGTTGCAAGGCGGCGGGGTCGTCGGCCCATTCCGCCGCGGCGTGCGCGCGCAGGGTCACGCCGGGCAGGGCCTTGGCCAGACGGCGTGCAGCGCGCTGCGCGGCGCTGGCCAGATGGCTGTCCATGGTGACCAGAACGACCCGCATCGGCGTAGCGCCGGCCCGGGCTTCAGCGGCTGAAGTGGGCTTTGGCATCGTAGAGGGTGTCCAGCGTGATCACGTCCAGCCCGTGCTCGCGTGCGTATTGCTCGGTGTTGCGGCGGGCCTTGCCGCGCACGAAGAAGGGAATCTTTTTCAGCTCGCGCTCGGCCTCGGCCTGCCAGCTGGCGACCCAGGCTGCGGCGGTGGCGTCGGTGAGCGTGGCGGGGGCGGCCGTTGCGGCCGGGGCCGTCGATGCAGCCGCTGTCGTGGCAGGGGTGCTTTCCGCCGCGTGTGTGGCGTCAGGCATCGCTGCGGCTGCAGCCTGCGGCACACGCCGCACGCCGCCCAGGTGCGAGGGCGCAGCATCCTCATGGAATTCGCTGTCGCCGCGGAACATCCCGATCAGGTGTTCTTCCAGGCCCATCATCAGCGGGTGCACCCAGGTGTCGAACAGCACGCAGGCGCCTTCGAAACCCATTTGCGGCGAGTAGCGTGCCGGGAAGTCCTGCACGTGCACCGGTGCTGAGATCACCGCGCAGGGAATGCCCGCGCGCTTGGCGATGTGGCGCTCCATCTGCGTGCCCAGCACCAGTTCGGGCTGTGCGGCCAGGATGTGTTCTTCCACTTCCAGGTAGTCGTCGGTGATCAGCGGCTCGACCCCATAGAGCTTGGCGGCCTCGCGGATCTCGCGTGCGAATTCGCGGCTGTAGGTGCCCAGGCCGACCACGGTGAAGCCCATTTCCTGGGCCGCCACCCGCGCGGCGGCCACGGCATGCGTGGCGTCACCGAAGATGAAGACGCGCTTGCCGGTCAGGTAGGTGGAGTCGACCGAGCGCGCATACCAGCGGGCGCGCGAGGCGGTGCGCGCCAGCAGGGGCTCGGCGTCCAGGCCGGCCAGCTGCGCCACTTCGCGGATGAAATCCTGCGTCGCGTTCACGCCGATCGGCACGGTGCGCGTGAAAGGCTGGCCGAAGCTGCGTTGCAACCAGCTGGCCGCGACGGAGGCCGTCTCGGGGTACAGCACCACGTTGAATTCGGCGTCCTGCAGGCGCGCCAGGTCGGCGGGCGTGGCATCCAGCGGTGCGACCACGTTCACTTCGACCCCGATTTCCTCGAGCAGGCTGCGGATCTCGCGCAGGTCGTCGCGGTGGCGATAGCCCAGGGCGGTGGGGCCCAGCAGGTTGCAGCGCGGGCGGCCGCTGGCGCAAGGCGCGCGTTCGCGCTTGGGGCCAGCCAGCGTGCGCACCAGTTGGTAGAAGGTCTCGGCCGCACCCCAGTTTTCCTTGCGCTGGTACGAGGGCAATTCCAGCGGCACCACCGGCACCGGCAGGCTCAGCGCCTGCGCCAGGCCGCCTGGGTCGTCCTGAATCAATTCAGCGGTGCACGATGCACCCACCAGCATCGCTTTCGGCGCGAAGCGCTCGTAGGCTTCCCGCGCGGCGGTCTTGAACAATTCGGCGGTGTCGCCGCCCAGGTCACGCGCCTGGAAGGTGGTGTAGGTGACGGGCGGGCGGCGCGGCAGCCGCTCGATCATCGTGAACAGCAGGTCGGCGTAGGTGTCGCCTTGCGGTGCGTGCAGCACGTAGTGCACGTCCTTCATCGCCGTGGCCACGCGCATCGCGCCCACATGGGGCGGTCCTTCGTAGGTCCAGAGGGTCAGCTGCATGGTGGGTGTCTCTCCTCAGGCGGCCAGCTTCAGCCGGCGCGTGAGCGGGCGCGTGAACAGCTCGGCCAGATCGGCCGCCTGGTCAAAGCCCTGAATGGGGGTGAACACCAGTTCGATGGCCCACTTGGTGGTCAGGCCCTCGGACTCCAGCGGATTGGCCAGGCCCAGGCCGCAGACCACGAGGTCCGGCTGTTCGGCGCGGCAGCGATCGAGCTGGTTCTCCACATGCTGGCCCTCGGCCAGGCGGGTGTCGGCGGGCAGCATCGCGAGTTCTTCGGCCAGGTGCTGACGGTGCAGATAGGGCGTGGCCACTTCGACCAGCTGCATGCCCATCTCGCGTGAGAGAAAGCGCGCCAGCGGCACTTCCAGTTGCGAGTCGGGGAAGAAGAAGATGCGCTTGCCTTCGAGCTGCATGCGCTGGCGGGCCAGAGCGGCACCGGCGCGTTCGCGCGCGCCGCGGGTCACTTCGTCAAGCCGCTCACGCGACACGCCGAAGGCATCGCAGGCCGCCGCCAGCCAGGCCAGCGTGCCTTCCACGCCGAGCGGGAAGGGCGCGGGCAGGCGCGTGGCGCCGCGCGATTCGAGCGCGCGCGCGGTATCGCCCAGGAAAGGCTGCGCGAGCAGGTAGCGGGTGTTCGGTCCGATCGGAGGCAGGGCGTCGGCTTGTCGCGGCGGGAAAAAGCGCGCGGGAATTCCGAGCTGCGCCAAGATCCGCGCGAACTGGTCTTCCACCACATCGGCCAGCGCGCCCACCACCATCAGCTCGGGGGCGGCGGCCGCCGGCGCGTCCGGCAGCACCGGCACCAGCGAGGCCAGGCAGGCGTCTTCGCCCTGGGTGAAGGTGGTCTCGATGCCGCTGCCCGAGTAATTGAGCACGCGCACGCCGGGGTTGAAGCGCTGCGACAGGCGCTGCGCGGCGCGCGAGAGGTCCAGCTTGATCACTTCCGAGGGGCAGGAGCCCACCAGGAACAGCATCTTGATGTCGGGGCGGCGCTCCAGGAGGCGCGTGACCACCCGGTCCAGTTCTTCGTTGGCGTCGGCCAGGCCGGCCAGGTCGCGCTCGTCGATGATGGCCGTCGCGAAGCGGGGCTCGGCAAAGATCATCACGCCGGCGGCGGATTGAATCAGGTGCGCGCAGGTGCGCGAGCCCACCACCAGGAAGAAGGCGTCCTGGATCTTGCGGTGCAGCCAGATGATGCCGGTCAGGCCACAGAACACTTCGCGCTGGCCGCGTTCGCGCAGCACGGGCGCATCGGCGCAGCCCAGGGCTTCGGCGCGAATGGGGATGACGGGGCTCATTGGGCACCCTCCACAGAGAGACCGGAGGCGCTCGCATCGGCGCCTGCCGGAGTGCGCGCGGCAGCTTCTTGCAGCCGCGCCGCCCGCAGTTTCAAAAGGAACTGTGTCGCATTGACCACATAGGTGGCATAAGCCGCCAGGGCCAGCCCCATCAGGGCCTGGTCGCCCAGGGCGCCGGTGGCCAGGGCCACCAGGTAGGCGGTATGCAGGGCCAGCACGGCCATGCTGAACACGTCTTCCCAATAAAAGGCGGGGGCGAACAGGTAACGCCCGAAGACCACCTTCTCCCAGATGCAGCCCGTCACCATGATCAGGTAGAGCGTGACCGTCTTGGCCACCACCGAGGCGTGGGCCCAGGCCAGGCCTTCGCCCGTGGCCAGGTAGCGCACCACCAGGCCCAGGCTGATTAAGAACACGAAAAATTGCACAGGCGCGAGCACCCCCTGGACCCAGGTCCATGGGGTGTTGTCTCGGCGCACGCGTTCTTCCGGGGTGTAAAGCCCGCCTGACACTTCAGGAGGTGATCGCGCTGCCGTTGTCTCTGGATGAGCCGCCATGTCAGCTATTTAGCCCGCCCCGGAGGCGTCTGTCAATTCGTATTGACGTAAATATAAGTTGACAGTTCGCGGGCTGGCGGCGATAACCTCATCCGAGCCGCACGGACTGCCGGGGCCTGAAATCGGTGTACTCAACTGTCAAAACCCTGCACAATCCGGGTGAATCTCATCCGTACAGGGAGGGGCTGATCTAGCTCTTCGGTAAAGAGATCCCAGAGAACTGCTTGGCTGCGCACGAAAGCCCCGGCTCGAACCGGGGCGCCTACGCCCCCATGCCTCGTGCACGTAGCAAGGAGTACAGATGACATCGTCCCGACATGACGGGCCTGGCCCGGGTCGCGGTGCCCCCTCCGGCCAGGCGCCGCAGCAGCACCTAGCCTTGCTGTCGACCACGATTTCCGAACGCATCATTCCGCGCCTGATCCAGGCGCATGCCGCCGATAGCCATCCGCAGCCGGCCCCCGACCTGGGCGCGCTGACCGGTCACCCGATCAGCGCTGCAGACATCAAGGACCTGGTGCGCATGGTGTTGCTGCCGGACGACGGCGCAGCCATGGCCTGTGTGGAGGCGATGCGCCTGCGGGGCATCCCGGTCGAAACCCTGTTCATTGACCTGCTGGCCCCGGCAGCCCGCCACCTGGGCGAGCTGTGGGAAGAGGACCTGTGCAACTTCGCCGACGTCACCGTGGGGGTGGGGCGGCTACAGCAGGCCATGCGCAACCTCAGCCCCGGGCTGGTCACTCGCCCGCCCCAGGGCGGCGCCCACCGGGCCATCCTGCTGGCGCCCGCCCCGGGCGAGCAGCACACCTTCGGGCTGGTGATGGTGGGCGATTTCTTCCGCAGCGCCGGCTGGGATGTGGACGGCGGACCCGCCCTCTCGGTGGATGTCGAGACCCTGGTGCGCCGGGGCTGGTACGACGTGGTCGGCTTGTCCCTCGCCAGCGAGGTGCACCTGCCGCGCCTGGGCACGGCGATCGCCGCGATCCGCAAGGCCTCCATGAATCCGCGGGTCGGCATTCTGGTGGGCGGGCCGATGTTCCTGCGCCAGGCCGGTCTGGCTGCCGAGGTGGGCGCCGACGCGGTGGCCATCAATGGCAGTTTGGCCCCGGAGATCGCCGAGAAATTGGTCGAAACCCGGGCTGCGCCGTGCTGAGCGGGCACAATATCCCGCTTCAACGTTTGTCCCTCGAGAACCCCACCTCATGACCCAGAAAATGGATCTCGGCCACTTCGAGTCGGCCGACTCCTTTTTGGCGGGATTGGATCCCGACGCGGTCGCCGAGCTGCTCACCGCAGCCGCCGACATCGTCCTGGTGATCGATCCCGAAGGCCGCATCCGCGACCTGTCCCTGGCGTCCTCCGAACTGGTCAATCTGGGCTGCCGCGACTGGCTCGGTCAGGCCCTGTCGGCCACCGTCACGGTCGAATCCCGTGCCAAGGTCGAGACCCTGCTCAAAGAAGCGCTAGCCGGGCGCCACCCTGCGCCGCGCCAGGTCAACCACCCCTTGCCCACCGGCATCGACCTGGCGGTGTCCTACCGCGTCGTGTCCGTCCCCCGTGCCGGCCGCCATGCCGGCGAGCCCCTTCTGGTGGCCCTCGGCCGCGACATGCGGCCCGAGATGGCCCTGCAGCAGCGGCTGGTCGGTGCCCAGGTCTCGATGGAGCGCGACTACTGGCGCCTGCGCCATGTGGAGACCCGCTACCGCCTCTTGTTCCAGCAGGCCGCCGAACCCGTCCTGATCCTGGACGCGGCGACCGAAAAAATCGAAGAAGCCAACCCGGCCGCGCAGGCCCTGTTCGGCGACGCCATGCGCAAGTCGTCCTGGGTGCTGTCTGACGGGCTGGAGTCCAGCTCGGTGGACACCTTGCGCGAGGCCTTCGCGCGGGTGCGCGCCTCGGGCCGTACCGAAGTGCCGTCCGTGCGCCTGGCGCGCGGGGGCGAGGACTACAAGCTTTCCCTCTCTCTCTTCCGGCAGGAAACCTCCAGCAGCTTCCTGGTGCGTCTGTCCCTGGCGCGCACCGCGGCCGGCCAGGCGCTGGCGGACCAGGGCCCCCAGCTCACCGAGTTGCTGCAGCAGGCGCCCGACGCCTTCGTGGTCACCGATGTCGAGGGCCGGGTGCTCCAGGTCAACCGCGCCTTCCTGGACCTGACCCAGATGCCCACCGACGACATGGTGCGCGGCGAATCGCTGGACCGTTGGCTGGGCCGCAGCGGCGTCGACCTGAACGTGCTCGTCTCCAACCTGCGCCAGCACGGCTCGGTGCGCCTGTTTGCGACGCAGCTGCGGGGCGAACATGGCGGCGCCACCGATGTCGAGATCTCCGCCGTCGCCGCTCTGAGCGCCACGCCGCCCTGCCTGGGCTTCACCATCCGCGACGTCGGCCGACGCATCGCCCCAGAAGGCGCCGAGGGCCGTGAGTTGCCGCGTTCGCCCGACGAAATGACCGAACTGGTCGGCCGCGTGCCGCTCAAGGACATCGTGCGCGACACGACCGACCTGATCGAGCAGTTGTGCATCGAGGCCGCCCTCAAGCTCACCAGCGACAACCGCGCCTCGGCCGCCGAGATGCTGGGGCTGTCGCGCCAGAGCCTGTACGTGAAGCTGCGCCGCTACGGCATGGGTGACGCGAGCAGCGACGACGAGTGAGCCGGCGCGCATCGGCGCGCCAGCAGCTCGCTTTTTCCCGCGATCTTCTCGCCGCAAGGACGGCTCGACTGCACCTGCGCCACTCCTATAATAAACCGACACGCCGGTCTATTTATTTAGGATGCGCTGCAATGAAGATTCTGATTGTCTACGCCCACCCTGAGCCGCGCTCTTTCAACCGAGCGGTGCTGGACACTTCGATGCGTGTGCTGCGCGGGCAGGGGCATGAGGTGGTCGTATCGGACCTCTACGCGATGGGCTTCAACCCGGTGGCCAGCGCCGAGGACTTCACGGTGCGCCGCTTTCCAGACGCCCTGCAGTACGACCGGGAGCAAAAGCACGCACACCAACACCAGGCCTTTTCGCAAGACATTCAGACCGAGATCGACAAGCTGTCCGCCTGCGACTTGCTGATCCTGCAATTCCCGCTCTGGTGGTTTTCGGTGCCGGCCATCCTCAAGGGCTGGATCGACCGGGTGTTTGTCAATGGCGTGGTCTACGGCAAGGGACGCCGATTCGACACCGGCGGCATGCACGGGCGTCGCGCTCTGGTGTGCACCAGCACCGCCTGCTTCCCAGAAATGGTCGAACCCGACGGCCTGCTGGCCGCCCTGGACATCAATCTCTGGCACTTGCAGCACGGCACCCTGGCCTATGCGGGCTTTGAGGTCCTGCCGCCCTTTGCCGCCTGGTCGATCCACTACACCACCCCGCAGGTGCGTGCTGGCTACTTGCAGACGTGGGAGCACCGGCTGGCCCAGGTCTTCGAAGAGGCGCCCATGCCCGTGCATCGACTGGACGAGTTCGGAGCCGATTGGCGGCTCAAGCCCGGTATCGTGCCGCGCACCGCAGGCCACCGGCGGCCGCCGAGCGCCGCATGAGCGACGCGCCCTCGCTGCCGGAGAGGCTCCAGTTGCAGGCGGGCGGCCCCGGCCGCTGGACCAGCCTGCACGGCGACGCCAACCAGAACGGCCGCTCCTACGGTGGCCAGTTGCTGGGGCAGTCCCTGCGCGCCGCGCTGATGGAAGCTCCGCAGGAGCGCGCCCCGAGCATGATGCAGTTCGTCTTCCTCCAGGGCGCCATGCCGGATCGAGGGATCGATTTCGAGGTCTCGACTCTCCAAGCCGGCAAGCGCTTCACCTCACTGCAGGTCCGCGGCGCGCAACCGGGGCGTCAGGTGCTCAGTGCCCACGTCACCTGCGCGCTGGCGTTGGCCGGGCCCTCGCAGGCCGAGCTCTCGCGCGCGCCGGTGGGTGAGCGGCCGGACGATCTGCCCTTGCAAGCGGAGGTGCCGCGCGTGCTGATGGATCGGATCGCGCTGTTCGGGGGATACGGACGGGACTGCAATCCGTCGGTCGAATTCCGGATCCCCGAGCCGCAACGCCAGCTGGGCGCTGAGACCGCCAGCAACACCTTTCGCTACTGGATGAAAGTACCGCAGGCGCTACCGGACGACCCGCGCCTGCACGCCAGTGCGTTCGCCTACCTGTCCGATTGGTGGCTCAATTTCTGCACTTTGGCGCCCCACTTGGCCCGGGCGGGCGAACGCGCCATGTACATCTCCAGCCTGAACCACACGCTGTGGTTCCATGCCGCGCCGAAGGCCGACCGCTGGATCCATGTGGACGCCACCGCCGTGCACGCGGCTTCCGGACGTGGATTGGCCATGGCGCAGTACCACGACGAAGCGGGCAAACATCTCGCGACCGCCTCGCAGGACTGCCTGCTGGCCTGGCTGGACTGAGGTCCTAAATCTGCTCGTCGGGCAGCTGCACGCGGATGCCGTCCAGCTCCGGCTGCATGCGGATCTGGCAGCACAGGCGGCTGTTGTGACGCGGGTCCGGCACGCTCTCGAGCATGAACACCTCGGTTTCGGACCGGGCGGGAATACGGGCAAGGAACTCCGTGGCCACGTAGCCATGACAGGTGGCGCAGCTGCAGGCGCCTCCGCAATCCCCGAGCAGACCCGGCACCGCATGGTCCTGGGCCACCTGCATCAGGCTGCGCCCCACAGGCGCCTCAAGCGCGTGCTCTTGGCCGGTGGGGTCGATAAAAACAACGATGGGCATGGGTGGGTTTCCTCGGGTAGAGCGGGCGTCAAACCGATCTTGACTTAGTCCGTCCTGTCGGACTATTATTGCATCAAGTCAAGGCTCGAACAAGCACAGGCTTAGCCTCAAGGAGACATCTTTTTGGAACCCATCAGCCCCGACACACGCGCGACCGCCGCCGAACCGCGTTGGGCCGATCTCATACGCGACGCGCACGTGCACGGCTCGCTTTACTCCGACCCCGCCATCTTTCAGGCCGAGTTGGAAAAAATCTGGTTTCGCACCTGGGTCTACATCGGCCACGAGAGCGAAGTCCCGAACCCCAATGACTACGTCATGAAGGCCATCGGCCCGGAGCCGATCATCATGACGCGCGACCGCCACGGCCAGGTCCATCTGCTTCATAACCGCTGCCCGCATCGTGGCAACCGCGTGTGCATGACCCATCAGGGCAATGCCCGCTCCTTCACGTGCCCATATCACGGGTGGACCTTCGCCAACGACGGCGCGCTCAGGGGTTGGCCCTTTCCCTCGGGCTATGAGGGGGTGGATCGCAAGGACTACGGCTTGGGCAAGGTCGCGCGCGTGGCCAGCTACCGCGGCTTCGTCTTCGGCTCGATGGCGTCCGAGGGTCCCAGCCTCGAGGAACATTTGGGGCCGGCGATGCAGTCCATCGATGCCCTGTGCGAGACCTCGCCCGACGGCGAAGTGGAGATCACCGCCGGCTTCCTCAAGCACAAAGTCAAGTCCAACTGGAAGTTCCTCGTGGAGAACGAGACCGACGGCTACCACCCGTCCTTTGTGCACGCTTCCATCTTCGAGGTTGCGCAAAGCGGTATCGGCTCGCTGTACGACAGTGACTCCACTGCGGTCTCGCGCGATTTCGGAAACGGCCATACCGAGAACGATCTGCGGCCGGAGTTTCGCAAGCGAGACGTGCCGATGTCCTGGTTCGGCACCTCCGAGGACAAGCTGCCCGAGTACACGGCGAAGATGCGCGCGGCCTATGGTCCCGAGAAGGCGCGCAAGATCATGATCGACGGCACGCCGCACATCATGATTTTCCCGAATCTGTTCATCGCCGAGATCCAGATTTTCGTGATCCAGCCGCTGTCGGTAAACGAAACCGTGCAGCACGTCACCGCCTTGCAATTCAAGGGGGCGCCCGACCTCAATCGCCGCATGCGCCAGCAAACGATGGGTTCGGTGGGCCCGGCCGGCTTCCTCCTGGCCGACGACGCCGAGATGTACGAACGCACCCAGATGGGGGTGCAGATGAAAAAGCCCGAATGGCTGTTTCTTGGGCGCGGCAAACACCGGGAGCGGCGCGACGAGCAAGGATTTCTGATCGGCGACGCGACCGACGAGACGCCTACGCGCGGCATCTGGCGGCACTACCGCATGCTCATGGAGGCTGCGTGATGCCCATGACCCCGCAGCAGCGTGACACGCTGGAAAACGTCACCGCGTTCATCTACCGTGAAGCGCGCTTGCAGGACGAACACCAGTACGACGCCTGGGAATCGCTGTGGACCGACGACGGCGTCTACTGGGTCCCCGCCAACGGGGAAGGCGGTGACCCCGAGCGCGTGATGTCGATCATCTATGACAACCGCTCGCGTATCGCGCTTCGCATACGCCAGTTCCACACGGGCAAGCGCTTGAGCCAGACTCCCCAGTCGCGCCTGCGCCGGCTGGTCTCCAACATCGAGGTGCTGGAGGACGATGGCACGACCCTGCAGGTCGGCTGCAATGTGCTGATCTTCGAGAGTCAGACCCGCGGCGATGTGCTGTGGGCGGCACGCGTCGACTACACATTGCGCTGGGTGGAGGATGCACTGCGCATGGCGCGCAAGAAGGTCACCTTGGTGAACAACGCCGACGCGCTGTACTCCATGTCCTTCCTCGTCTAGCCCCAACACAGGAGAACGCGATGCAGATCGACAACAAGGCGCCCGAGGTCCTGGTGGGTGAAGGGCCGGTGAGGCTGGAGTTGCACGCGGACGGCGTGGCGCACCTGCGCCTGAATCGCCCCGAGTCCGCCAACGGCATGAACGTGGAGCTGCTGCGCGCCTTGCATGAGGCCATCCTGCGCGTGCACGGAGACGGCCGCGTGCGCTCCGTGCTGCTCACGGGTGAGGGTAAGAACTTCTGTGCCGGTGGTGATGTGCATACCTTTCTGGCCAAAGGCGAGGCGCTACCGGATTACATCCGCGTGGCCACCTCGCTGCTGCAACTGGCCACGGCGGCCTTGATCCGTCTGAATCCCCCGGTGGTCGCTGCGGTTCAGGGTTACGCCGCAGGCGGTGGCGGCATGGGACTGGTGTGTTCCAGCGACTTTGTGGTCGCAGGCGAGTCCACGCGCTTTCTTGCCGGCGCGACGCGGGTGGGGATGGTTCCCGATGCAGGCGTTTCGGTCACGCTCACGCAGCTTGTGGGTTTTCGCCGGGCTATGGAAATCCTGATGCTAAATCCGGTGATCACTGCCGCTCAAGCCCAAGACATGGGATTGGCCACCCGCGTGGTCGCGGATGCCCGCCTGATGGACGAGGCCTGGGCGCTGGCCCGCGAACTGGCCGTAGGCGCACCGATGGCACTGGCCCATACCAAGCGGCTGTTGTGGAACGGCATCGGCCAAGGAGTCGAGAAAGCTATGCCCGAAGAGAACCATATGCAGGCCATGCTTTCGGGAACGGCGGACGCGCGCGAAGGCATGACGGCCGTGATCGAGAAGCGCGCGCCGCGCTTCACAGGGCGCTAAATGAGCGCAACCTCGACGTCA
Source organism: Pseudomonadota bacterium (assembly GCA_041169755.1). Classification (GTDB taxonomy): domain Bacteria; phylum Pseudomonadota; class Gammaproteobacteria; order Burkholderiales; family Burkholderiaceae_C; genus Ramlibacter. The sequence continues at coordinate 14,965 of JBEEIS010000095.1, forward strand.
CGACGCGCCCTGGTTGCGGGCGGTGCCAGCGGCATCGGTGAGGCGGTCGTGCGTCGGCTCGCCGCCGATGGCTTTCATGTCGTGTGCGCTGATCTGCAGGTCGAAGCGGCAACACGCGTCGCGGCGCAGACGGGTGCGACGGCGCTTCATCTCGATGTGTGTGATTTCGATCGCGTGCACGCGGCGGTGGCGCAGCATGGTCCCTTCGATGTCCTGGCTCATTGCGTGGGCGTTGACCAGCATGCCTTCTTCACCCAAACCACGCCGCAGGACTGGCGGCGCCTGATCGCCGTCAATCTCGAGTCCGTTCTGAACACGACGCATGCGGTACTGCCTGCGATGCAGCAGGCGGGTTGGGGGCGCATCGTCTATATCGCCTCCGAGGCCGGTCGCCTCGGCTCGCGTGGTGGCTCGGTGTATGCGGCAGCCAAGGGCGGCGTGATCGCCTTTGCCCGTTCTATCGCCCGCGAGAACGGGCGCAAAGGCATCACCGCCAACGTAGTGGCCCCAGGGCCGATCGACACGCCCTTGTTGCGACAGGCCGTCGACCGCGGAGGCGACAAGCTGATGGACGCCATGACCGGTGCCACCCTGGCCGGGCGTTTGGGAACGGCCGATGAGGTGGCCGCTGCAGTCGCCTTCCTGGTGTCCGAGGCATCTGGCTACGTGACGGGCGAAGTGCTGGGCGTGTCGGGCGGCATGGGGTGCGGCGCATGAGTCCCGACACGGATGTCGCCGTCGAGGCCGTTGTCGCGCGCATCCGATCTGTTTACGGACGCTGGCGCCGAGATACGTCCGTCGCGCAAATGCGCGCCGACTGGGATGCCTTGTTTCCCGCCACCGGTGAGGCCCGCGTTGAGTCGGTGCGCGCTAACGGTGTGCCCTGCGCCTGGATCGATGCGCCGGGCGCTCGCGCGGACCAGGTCATCGTGTATTTCCATGGCGGCGGGTTCCAGGTGGGATCGCTGCAGTCGCATAGCGAGCTCATGGCGCGCCTGTCTGCGGTGGCCGGTGCGCGCGTGCTCGGCGTCGATTACCGACTCGCGCCGGAGCATCGCTTCCCGGCGCCGCAGGAAGATGCCCTGATGGTGATGGACTGGTTGCGCGCGCAGGGCGTTGCCGCCCAAGATGTGGCGTTGGCCGGTGATTCCGCGGGCGGCGGCTTGGTGCTGTCCACGCTGTTGGCCTTGCACGCGCGCAATCAAGCGCTGCCCGCTGCCGCTTACTTGATGTCCGCATGGACCGACCTGGCCGTGACCGGCGAGAGCTACGAGACCCGCGCTGGGAGTGACCCGATCCACCAGCGGTCGATGCTGCAGGCCATGGCCCGCAACTTTCTGGGCAAGGAAGCCGACCCCCGCGATCCTCGCGCCTCACCGATTTATGCGGACCCGCAGCAGCTCGCGGCCCTGCCGCCGCTGCTGCTGCAGGTGGGCGATCGAGAGACCGTGCTCAGCGACTCCGAAGCGTTTGCGCAGCGGGTGCGCGAGGCGGGCGGTCAGGCCCGGTGCGAGGCCTGGCCCGGGATGATCCACGTTTTCCAGCAATTCCCCGGCGAGCTGCCGCAGGCGCATAAAGCGCTCGCTGCGGGTGGCCGCTTCCTCGCGTCCCACCTAGGACGCTCCCCCTCGCGAGAGCCCTGCCCATGATCGGAATCACTGCCTATGGCGGCTACGTGCCGCGCCTTCGCCTGTCACGCCAGGCGGTTGGACAGGCCAATGCGTGGTACGCGCCGCAGTTCGCGGGCCGCAAGGGCACGCGCGCCTTCGCCAATTGGGACGAAGACAGCATCACGCTGGCCGTCGCCGCCGCGCGCGACTGCCTCGGTGCCGGCGAAGACCGCAGCCACATTCGCGCAGTGATGCTGGCCTCGGACACACTGCCCTTCGCCGAGCGACTGAATGCCGGCGTTGTCGCGGGCGCCTTGACCCTGGACGAATCCATCGAGGCGATGGACCTGGGTGGCACGCAGCGCGCCGCGTTGTCCGCTTTCACGCAGGCGGTCGCCCGCGTGCAGGGCGGCGGCGGTGACACCCTGGTGCTGGCGGCCGACAACCGACGCACCCGAGCCGGTAGCGCGCAGGAGCTGGAGTACGCCGATGCGGCCGCAGCCCTGGTCGTAGGACGCGAGCAGGTCCTGGCCGAATACCTGGGCGTCGGCACCGTCACCGCCGATTTCGTCGATCACTTTCGTGCCGCTGGCGAGGACGTGGACTACCACTGGGAAGAACGCTGGGTACGTGATGAAGGCATCGCGAAGCTGGTTCCCCGCGCCGTTCAGGCGGCCCTGGCCCAGGCCCAGGTCGCGGCTGCTGCGGTCGATCGCTTCATCTTCCCCTGCACCTTCGCGAAGATGGACCAGCAGCTGGCGAAAGCCTGCGGCATTCGGCCCGAGGCGGTGGTGGACACACTGGCCGAGAGCATGGGCGACAGCGGGTTGCCGCACGGCCTGCTGCTTCTGGCGCACGTGCTAGAGAGTGCCCAGCCCGGGCAAATCATTGTGCTGGCGCAATTTGGCAGTGGTGCGCAGGCCCTCGTGTTTCGCGTCACCGAGACCATCGCTCGCTTCAAGCCTGCGCGTGGCGTGAGCCGTTGGCTGGCCCGTGGCGTAGAAGAAAAGAGCTACACCAAGTTCCTGTCCTTCAAAGGGCAGCTCGCTCTGGAGCGCGGCATGCGCGGCGAGCAGGACAAGAAGACGGCGCTGTCCACCGCATGGCGTCACCACTCGGCGCTGCTTGGGCTGGTCGGGGGGCGCTGCGACGTCACGGGCAGCGTGCACTTTCCGCCCTCACGTCTGAGCTATGACGCCAAGCCCCTGCAGGACACTCAAAAGCCCTACAAGCTGGCCGACCGCCGCGCCAAGATCCTGAGCTGGTCGGCCGAATATCTGTCGTGGCATCCCTCGCCGCCGCATCACTACGGCCAGATCGATTTCGACGGGGGCGGTCGGATCCTGATGGACTTCACCGACCTGGACGTGGGTGAGGTCGACTCGGGCACTGCGATGGAAATGGTGTTTCGCATCAAGGACATCGACGAGCGCCGTGGCTATACGCGGTACTTCTGGAAAGCTACGCCCGCGCGCGACTAAGGAGCACACCATGGCACAAGGAATCAAGGACAGGGTCGCCATACTCGGCATGGGCTGCAGCAAGTTCGGCGAGCGCTGGGATGCCAGCCCCGAGGACCTCATGCTCGAGGCCTACACCGAGGCGATGACCGATGCGGGCATCACCCCCGAACAACTGGGCGCAGCCTGGTACTCGACCCATATGGACGACGTCGGCACAGGCCGCGGGGGCACCCCCATGAGCATCGCGCTGCGCCTGCCCAATATTGGTGTGACACGCGTCGAAAATTTCTGCGCTGGCGGCTCCGAGGCGATCCGCGGGGCGGTCTACGCTGTGGCCGCCGGTGCCTGCGACATCGCACTGGCCCTGGGCGTGGAAAAACTCAAGGACACCGGCTACGGGGGGCTTCCGATGGCCGCTGTAGGCACCTACATCCCGCAGTGGTACCCCAACGCGGTGGCGCCTGCAAACTTTGCGCAACTGGCCAGCGCCTACCGCACGAAGCACGGCATCGACGCGGCACTGCTCAAACGGGCGATCGCCCATGTGTCGGTCAAGAGCCATGCGAATGGCGCCAAGAACCCCAAGGCCCATCTGCAAAAACCGATCACCGAGGAACAGTGCCTGAAGGCGCCCACCATCGCCGCGCCACTGGGCCTGTTCGATTGTTGCGGCGTGTCCGACGGCGCCGCCGCTGTCATCGTCACTACACCGGAGATCGCACGCGCTTTGGGCAAGAAGGATCTGGTTACCTTCAAGGCCCTGCAAGTGGCGGTCTCCAATGGCTGGGAGCTGCAGTCCAATGAATGGGATGGCAGCTATGTGCACACCACGCGCATCGCCGCAAAGCGGGCTTACCAAGAGGCCGGGATCGGTCGCCCGCGTGAGGAGGTCAGCATGACGGAGGTGCATGACTGCTTCTCCATCACCGAACTGGTCACCATGGAGGACCTGTTCCTGTCCGAGGCGGGCGAGGCGGTGCGCGATGTGCTCGATGGTGCTTTCGACGCGGACGGACGCAACCCCTGCCAGATCGACGGAGGCCTCAAGTGTTTTGGGCATCCGGTCGGCGCCAGCGGCATTCGCATGCTGTATGAGATGTACCTGCAGCTACAGGGGCGCGCTGCCGCGCGTCAGCTGTCTGACCCGCGCATCGGCTTGATCCACAACCTGGGTGGGCAGCCTTCTCAGAACGTATGTTCGATCTCCATCGTGGGACGGGAAGGGGTCTGAGATGGACGCACCCGTGGTCATTCTGGATCGGCCCGCGCCGCATGTGACGCGTCTGCGGATCAATCGGCCTGACAAGCGCAATGCCATTGACCTGGCCGTGCGCGAGCAGTTCATCGACCTGCTGGATCAGTCGCTGGCGGACCCGGAAGTCCGCGCCCTCGTGTTCGGCGGTGTCGCTGGCGTGTTCTCGGCTGGCGGCGATGTCTCCAGCATGGAGGGTCTCACGGAGGATCAAGCGCGCGAGAGAATGCGGCACATCCACGTCCTGTGTCGCAAGGTGGCCGACGCGCGGTTGCCGGTGGTGAGTGCGATGGAGGGCGTCACCGCAGGCGCCGCCGTGGGCCTGGCCCTGCTGGGCGACCGCATCGTGATGGGGCGCCAGGCGCGGGTGTTGTTCCCCTTTATGAAGCTGGGGCTGGCGCCCGACTGGGGGCTGCTGATGACGCTTCCGCGCCGTGTGGGTCTGCCCGTGGCGCAGCGGATGTTCTGTGACGGCCAGCCCGTCAGCGCTGACGAGGCTCTGCGGGTCGGCCTGGCCGATGTGGTGTGCGAAGACGCCGAGGTAATGGACACCGCTGTGCGAGTGGCCGCGTCCCTGGCGGCGTTGCCTGCGCAGGCCTACGCCCGCATGAAGCAGCGATTGGTCCACCCCTCGGCCACCCTGGCCGAGGAACTGGTGCGCGAGGAGAACGATCAGGCAGCCTGCCTGCTGACCGACGATTTCAGGGAGGGCTTCGACGCCTTTCGCAACAAACGCAGCGCTGACTTCATCCACCGTCCGGGAGTGCGTCAATGAGCGACATCCACGCGACAGCACCCGTGCGGGTGACGCGCGAGGGCGCGGTCGGCATCCTCACTCTGAACCGCCCCGAAAAGCGCAACGCGCTGGACTTGACGATGCGCGCCGCCATCGCCGACGCGATGCGCGGACTCGACGCAGATCCCGACGTGTTGGCGATCGTGATCACTGGCAGCGACACGGTCTTCGCCGCGGGGGCCGACCTGAACCTGCTGGTGGACAAGGGCGCGCAGGATGTGGCGGCCTTGGATCTGGGTCAGTACTGGGCGCCGGTGGCGGGGGCGCGCAAGACGGTGATCGCGGCGGTGAGCGGCTTCGCGCTGGGCGCCGGCTGCGAGCTGGCGCTCATGTGCGACTTCATCGTGGCCGATGCCACGGCGCGCCTGGGTCAGCCCGAGCTGGCGGTCGGCGTCATGCCCGGTGCCGGCGGCACGCAGCGACTGGTGCGCGCTGTGGGCAAGCAGGTCGCCAGCCTGATGCTGATGACAGCCGAGCCTCTGACTGGCGAGCGTGCCTGGCAGTTGGGGCTGGTCGCCGAACTCGCCCCCGAGGGCCAGGCACTCACGCGCGCGCTCGAGCTCGCTCGCAAGGCGGCCCGCATGCCGCCCAAGGCGGTGGAGGCGACCCGTCGTGCCTTGCGTCATGGCGCGGACCTGCCCTTGGAGGCCGCTCTCGCCCTGGAGAACCGGGAGTTCCTGTTGCTGTTCGACACGCAGGACAAAAACGAGGGCATGCGCGCCTTCCTGGACAAGCGCAAACCTGAATTCAAGGGACGCTGAACATGGGCGCACCACACTCCCTAGTGATCGGCGTGATCGGCGCGGGCGCCATGGGCCGCGGGATCGTGCAGCTGTTCGCTCAGGCCGGCCACACCGTGCGTTGCCATGACGCGCAGCCGGGTTCAGCCGCCCAAGGCGTAGCGGCTGTGTCCGTACAGCTTGCGCGCCTTGTGGAAAAGGGGCGTCTGTCGCAGACGGCCTTTGATGCGATCGGCGCACGCGTGCACGCCTGCCAGAACTTGCAGGACCTGGCCGATTGCGACGTGGTCGTCGAGGCCATCTTCGAGGATCTGGGTGTCAAGCGCGAGGTGTTCCGCGCACTCGAAGCCGTGGTGCGCCCCGACACCATCCTGGCGAGCAACACCTCGTCGCTCACCGTCGCCGACATTGCCGCCGCATGCGAGCGCCCGGGTCGGGTGGCCGGCCTGCACTTTTTCAACCCTGTTCCCCTGATGAAGGTGGCCGAGGTGATCGCCGCGGTGCGCACCGAAGCGGCCGTGGTGCAGCGCTTGCGGGCGCTCACCGAAGGCGCTGGCCATCGCGCGGTCGTGGTGGCTGATCAGCCTGGCTTCCTGATCAACCATGCGGGCCGGGGCCTGTACACCGAGGGCCTGCGTATCGTCGAGGAACAGGTGGCCAGCCCTGCCGATGTCGATGACGTGCTGCGGGATGCGATGGGGTTTCGCATGGGGCCGTTTGAGCTGCTGGACCTGACGGGCCTGGATGTCTCGGGCCGCGTCATGACATCGATCTACGAGCAGTTTCACCAGGAGCCGCGTTTCCGGCCCTCCTCACTGGTTCCGCCGCGTGTGGCGGCAGGCCTGTTCGGCCGCAAGAGCGGGCAGGGCTGGTACCGCTACGAAGACGGCAAGAAGCAAGGGCCAACCGCGCGCCCAGTGCCACCGCTTCCCGCTGGTCTCACCCTGTGGATCGATCCTGCCGCCAGCGGTGCTGCAGGCCTGCGCGAGCTCGCGCGTGCCGCAGGCGCGGGGGTGACGGAACGCAGTGCCGACGCGCAACTGGCGATCGTGCAACCCTGGGGTCAGGATGCCACGCACGCAGCGCTCGCTGCGGGCGCCGATCCGGCGCGCTGTGTCGCGCTGGATCCGCTGCCGCCATTGGCTCTGCGCCGCACCTTGATGCTCACCGCTGCCACCCTGCCCGTCGTCCGCGATGCGGCACACGCGCTGTTCGCCGCCGACGGCACGCCGGTCACGGTGATCAACGACAGCCCTGGCTTCATCGCGCAGCGGGTGATGGCGACCATCGTCAACATCGCCGCCAATATCGCGCAGCGTGGCATTGCGAGCGTTGCCGACTTGGAGGATGCGGTGCCCCTGGGCTTGGGCTATCCGCACGGGCCACTCGGCTGGGGCGACCAGCTGGGGGCGGGCCGTATCTTGACCATCCTGCAGGGCCAGCTGGCTGCGACCGCAGACCCACGTTACCGGCCCAGCCCCTGGCTCGCGCGCCGTGTCTCGATGGGTGTACCACTGGTCACGCCGGAGGCCGAGCGATGACGCAGGCCGCCATCGACCTGGCTTATTTGCGCACTTCGATACCGCGCCGCTGGCTTTCTGCGGTCTGCCGACGGCGCAGGGCGCAGATCTCTGGACACGCGATGCCGAGGGCTTCATCGGCATGAAGGCCTCGGCGACCTTGGCCTGATGGGGCCCATTCTCAAGATCACACAGGAGACCCGGACATGACTACAAGCACAGCCCGATACGACGCGGTTGTCATCGGTGCAGGTGCCGGCGGCATGAGCGCTGCCGCCCGCCTGACGGCCGCTGGAAAAAAGGTGCTGCTGGTCGAGCGCTTCAATCGCCTGGGGGGTCGCGCGTCCAGTGAGGTGATCGATGGCCACATCGTCAACATCGGCGCGATCGCGATCGAGCGGGGCGGCGTATTCGAGGAAACCTTCGAGATGCTGGGCGTCCCCCTGGACGTTCGCGAGCCCAATCCTGCCACCGTGTTCTATATCGACGGCAAGGTGATCAACGTGGCCAAGGGGGGCTGGGGCATGCTCCTGGGCACCTTCACCCAGCAGGCCGCCAAGATCGGCGCGAAGTTTGCCGAAGCGCGTGGCGGCGAGCTGCCCGAGGCCAAGCTCACCACCCGCCAGTGGCTGGAGCAGTACACCTCCAACGAAACGGTGCATGCGATTTTCCGTAACCTCTGCGCGGCGATCTTCGCTGCCAACTCGGATGAAGTGCCGGCGCGCGCCTTTCTCGTCTACTTTGCGCAAAAGGGCGCCTTCAAGCGTTTCGGCTTTTGCCCCCGTGGCACCGTGGGCCTGTGGAACGACCTGGGCGATGGCATCCGGCGCCATGGCGGCGAGATCTGGCTAGGGGCCTCGGTGACGGCGCTGCACACCCAGGACGGGCGCGTCACCGCAGTGGATATTGATCGCGCCGGCACGCTCACCCGCGTATCCGCCGCCGCCTTCATCAGCAACATCGGCCCCACCGCCTCCGCCCTCCTGCCGGGTGCAGAGGCGCTGGGCGCCGCGTACATCGCAGCCAGCCAAACCACGCCCAGACCGGCGGCCAACATCGTGATCAACTTTGCCACCCGCGAGCGCCTGCTCGATGTACCGGGCTTGGTGACCTTCGGCAAGACCCGTCGCCTGTGCAATATGGGTGAGCTCACGGCCACCTGCCCCGAGCTGGCCCCCTCGGGCTGGTACCAGTACGTGGCCTACGCGGTGCCGCGCCCTGCGCTGGGTGACTTCGATGAGAAGGCCGAGATCGCGGAGTCTCTCGCCGACCTGCGCGAGATCTTCCCCAGCTTCAAGGACGCCCGGATGCTGTCGGTGCGCGTGATGCGCGGCGACTGGCCCGCTCAGCGCTCCTGCTCGGGCTATGACATGTCACAGGACACGCCGCTGGCCAACTTCTGGCACGTGGGCGATGCGGTCAAGGACTATGGTGACGGCGGTACGCAGGCGTGTGCCTACACCGGCCGCGAGGCTGCCAAGAAGGCGCTGGCTGCCATGGCCGCGGCGTGAGGACGCAGGTGATGCACGACGCGACGACACATCACGTGGCCTATGCGCGCCAGGTTCTGGCCCACGCGCGCACTGCCTTCGACGCCGGCGTGGTGGCCCTGGCGCGTGCCTGTAGCAGCGAAGGCCGATTGATCAACCGCCTGCTGGACGCGCAGCAGGTCGCCAGCTTCGAAATGGCCTGGGCCGGGGCCGAACTCCTCGCCGCCGAGGCCAGCGTCGAGGCCCTCGCCGCTCACACCGCGCCGCTGCAAACGCAGCTGGCGCTGATCTTCACGGTCGACGCTGTCATGTCGGTGCTGGACAAGCTCGAGACCGTCTACGCCGAGTCGGATCTGGACGCGGCGCCGCTCGAGGCCCTGCGTCGCAGCCGCGAATGGACCACGCTGCGACGCGAGGCCGGCGGTGCGCGCGCGCTCGAGGCGGCAGGTCGCGCGGTCGCTGTGTCGGACGGCGATGTCGGCGGCGTCGTGCTAGATGGACCGCATGCCCTGGCCCAGGATGCTTTTCGCCGCTTTTCCGAGGAGGTGGTGGCGCCACAGGCCGAGGCCATCCACCGGCACGACCTGACCGTGCCCGAAACATTGCTGCAGCCTCTGCGTGAGATGGGCGTATTCGGCCTGGCGATTCCCGAGCAGTACGGCGGCAGCGGCCCCAACGACCGCGATGACACGCTACTCATGGTGGTGGTCACTGAGGCCCTGTCGGAGGGGTCGCTGGCGGCGGCAGGTAGCCTGATCACCCGTCCCGAGATCCTGAGTCGCGCACTGATCGCAGGTGGCACGACCGAACAAAAGGCCCACTGGTTGCCCCAACTCGCAGCGGGAGACCCGCTCTGTGCGATCGCCATCACCGAACCGGACTTCGGTTCCGATGCTGCGTCGCTCGGCCTGCGGGGCACGCGCGTGGCGGGTGGCTGGTCGCTCACGGGCGCCAAGACCTGGTGCACCTTTGCCGGAAAGGCGGGCGTGCTGATGGTGGTCACGCGCACCGATCCGGATCGAACGCTCGGACACAAAGGCCTGAGCGTGCTGTTGGTGGAGAAGCCGTCCTATGACGGCCACGATTTCAACTACGTCCAGGAAAGGGGCGGCACGCTCACTGGGCGCGCCATCCCCACCATCGGTTACCGCGGCATGCATTCTTTTGACCTGTCCTTCGAGAACTTCTTCGTGCCCGATGCGAACGTGATCGGCGGCGAGGCTGGTCTGGGAAAGGGCTTTTACTTCACGATGGCCGGCATGGTGGGCGGGCGTATGCAGACTGCGGCGCGCGCCAGTGGGGTGATGCGGGCGGCGCTGCGAGCGGCGATCCGCTACACCGCCGACCGCAAGGTCTTTGGCGCGCCGCTCAACGACTTCCCCTTGACCTTGGCCAAGCTGGCGCGCATGGCAGCTCGCTTGTCCGCCTGTCGGCGACTGGCCTACACGGTGGCGGCGATCGTCGATGAGGGCAATGGCCGCATGGAGGCTAGCCTGGTCAAGCTCCTGGCCTGTCGCTCGGCGGAACTCGTGACGCGCGAGGCCCTGCAACTGCATGGCGGTATGGGCTACGCGGAGGAGACCTCTGTCAGTCGCTACTTTGTCGATGCTCGCGTGCTCTCGATCTTCGAGGGCGCAGAGGAAACGCTGGCCCTGAAGGTGATTGCCCGCAGCCTGATGGAGCGCGCACTGGGCCTGGCCCCCGCTGCGGCATGAAAGGCGTGCTCTGCGGCCTGCGCGTGGTGGAAGCCGCAGCTTTTGTTGCGGCGCCGCTGGGCGGCATGACCCTGGCGCAGATGGGTGCCGATGTGATTCGTATCGACGCATTGGGCGGCGGGCTCGACTTTCGGCGCTGGCCGGTCACTCCAGAGGGCACGAGCCTCTTCTGGTGCGGCTTGAACAAATCCAAGCGTTCCGTGGCGCTGGACCTGGCCTCGCCCGAGGGCAAGGAGTTGGCCATGGCGTTGATCACGGCGCCGGGTGATGACGCGGGGCTGTTTCTCACCAACTTCCCGCCGCGCGGCTGGCTTGATTACGACACGCTTCGGGCCCGCCGCCCCGACCTGATCCAGCTCACGCTGCAAGGTGACCGTCACGGGGGTGCGGCTGTCGACTACACGATCAATCCGCGCCTGGGCCTGCCGGCCATGACGGGGCCGGAGGGTAGCGCCGACCCAGTGAACCATGTGCTGCCCGCCTGGGACCTGATCACCGGCCAGATGGTGGCGGTGGGCTTGCTGGCCGCCGAGCGGCATCGCACGCGTACCGGCGAGGGGCAGCACATCAAACTAGCCCTGCAGGACGTGGGCTTGGCCGTGATGGGGCACCTGGGCTTTATTGCCGAGGCCCAGCTGGGTGAGCCGCGCCAACGTCATGGCAATTCGCTGTTTGGTGTTTTCGGACGCGACTTCGTGTGCGCCGATGGTGAGCGTGTCATGGTGGTAGGCCTGACCGGCAAGCAATGGCGCGCGATCTGCGATGCCACCGGTACCGGCGCGCAGATGGATGCGCTGAGTGCGCGCTTGGGCCTGGACCTGTCGCAGGAGGGCGACCGTTTTCGCGCCCGGCAGGAGATCGCGCAGATCGTCGGCCCCTGGATCGCGGGCCGTCCGCTGGCCGACGTGGCGCAGACCTTCGACCGCCAAGGTGTTTGTTGGTCGCGCTACCAGGACGTGGGCGAGCTGGTCGCCAGCGACCCAGAATGCTCCACCGCCAATCCGCTGTTCACGTCCATCGAACAGCCTGGAGTCGGACCCGTGCTGGCGCCGGGCATCCCCCTGGATTTCCAGGGTAGCGGCCGCTTGCCCCCCGGTCCCGCACCGCGCTTGGGCGAGCACACCGAGCAGGTGCTTTCTGAGCTGCTGGGCATCGGGTCCGCCGAGTTTGGACGGCTGCACGACCGCGGCGTGGTGGGCAGCGCGCCGCCCGCCTGATCGTCAGGCAGTAGTCCGACTCGGCCGTTTGGCCGCCGCTTTCGCGCGTCGTTGGTTCATGAATCCGTGCACGAAGAGCGAGGCGATACGTTCCCCGAGCTCCTGAGGGGAAATCGACCCGTTGCGGCGATACCACGAGAACGTCCAGATCATCATCCCGAACAGCAGCAGCGCGTAGGGCTTGCTCATGCGCTCCTCTCCCATCAGTTCTGGATTGATCTCACGAAGCAGGCCTTCCAGGATCTCGGTCACTTCCACCTCCAGCCTTCGGATCTTGTCCAGCTGGGGTTTGGGCAGGAACTTGATGTCGTTCATCAGCATCAGGTGCTCGTTGCGTGAACGTGCAGCGCCTTGAACAAAGGTGTCCACGAACTGCGCAAAGCGTTCCTCCGCACCCAGGGGCTGCGCCACGATCTGCCGCAATTCCTCGCATTGCCGGGTGATGTGCTCGTGCACGATCGCAAAGAGCAGCTCTTCCTTGCTGGGGAAGTAGTGGTACAGGTGCGATTTGGAGGTGCCGCAGGCCTGGGCCACATCCAGCATGGTGGCCAGATCAAAGCCCTTGCGCGCGATCAGCGCCGCCGCCTTGTCGAGGATCACCTGTTTCTTGTCCTCGTAGTCGTTCGCGCGTACTCGTGTCATCCCTGGATCTCCTGTGTGCAGTTGACTTGTGTCATGCCACTGTTGTGCCTATAGTTCGACCGACGGGTCGGACTATAGTGAGGATGCGGCCCTTCGTGAAGTGGGATCATCATGGAGACAACAGATTGCGGCTTGCTCGTCATCGGCGCGGGCCATGCGGGCAGCGAGCTGGCGCTGGCCGCGCGCCAGGGAGGCTGGCCGGGACGTATCGTCTTGGCGGGCGATGAAGACGGGTTGCCTTACCAGCGCCCCCCATTGTCCAAGGTGTACCTGCTGGGGCGTTCCGACGTGGCGGCCCTGGAATTGCGCAGCGCAGCGGCCTACGAGGCCGCTGCCATCGAGCGGATGCCCGGGGTGCGCATGGTGGCCCTGGACCGTGTGGCGCATACCGTCACCCTCGCGGACGGTCGTACCTTGCGATATGACAAGCTGGCCCTGTGCACGGGCGGACGCCCGCGCCCGCTGACCTGCGCGGGCCTGGATGCCGCGCATTCGCCCGTCAACCTCGCCTACCTGCGAACCCGGGCTGACGCCGATAGCATCCGCGCGGCACTTCAGCCCAATGTGCGCATCATGGTGGTGGGCGGTGGGTATGTGGGACTCGAAGTGGCCGCCTCGGCGCGCGGCCAGGGTGCCCAGGTCACGGTGCTGGAGTCCCAGCCGCGCGTGCTGGCGCGCGTGGCGGGCGAGCCCGTGTCGCGCTTTTACGAAGACGTGCACCGACAGGCGGGCGTCACCGTCCTGACCGGGGCGGGTGTGTCCCGCATGGAGTGCGACGGCGCGCGCATCGTGGCCGTCCACACCAGCACGGGACAGCGCCTGCCCGCCGATCTAGTGGTCGCTGGCATCGGCATGCTGCCCAACATCGAAGCGGCGCGTGAGACCGGCCTGGCGCTCGAGACGGGCATCCCGGTTGACGCGCTGGCCCGCACGGCTGACCCCGACATCGTGGCGGCAGGCGACTGCACCGTGCAGCACGACGCGCGCTATGACCTCACGCTGCGGCTGGAGTCCGTGCCCAACGCCCTGGAGCAGGCCCGCGCTGCGGCGTCCTGGCTGGTGGGCCAACCCAAGCCGAATCGCTCGGTACCCTGGTTCTGGTCCGATCAGTACGACCTGAAGCTGCAGATGGCCGGTCTGGCGCAAGGCCACGACCGCTGCGTGCTGCGGGGCGATCCGGCCACGCGCAGCTTCTGCGCCTTCTACCTGCAAGGCGACCGCCTTCTGGCGGTCGATGCGGTCAACCGCCCGGCGGACTTCATGGCGGTGCGCCGTGCCCTGACCCGTGACCTGCGTCCGCGTATTGAGGCGCTGGCCGATGCGTCCTTTCCCCTCAAGGAGCTGCTGGTCGAGGCCGAGGCCGCAGCCCAGCCGCACGGGTAAACCCTGAATGAAAAACACGATCGCAATTCGATAATCGCGATCAAAATAAAGACCGACGCGACGGACTAATTATTCGCCCGATGGCTTCCACTTCAGACTCTGTCAATTTGCCGCCCGCCTTGGCTGTGCACAACATCCAGATCGTCTATGGTGGCGCCATCGAAGCCGTGCGCGACGTCTCCCTGGAGGTGCGCCAGGGCCAGATTGTGGCCTTGCTGGGCTCCAACGGCGCCGGCAAATCCAGCGTGCTCAAGGCCATCTCCGGCGTACTCGAGGCCGAGGACGGCGAGATCGAAAAAGGGTCTATCCAGCTTTTTGGCGAAGGCGTCGAGCGTGCCCCCGCCCCGACCATCGTGCGCCGGGGCATGGTGCAAGTGCCTGAGGGCCGGCGCCTGTTCGCCTCGCTGACCGTGGACGAGAACCTCGTGGTGGGCGCCCACCTGCAGGACGCGCGCAGCCTGGCCCAGGGGCGCGAGTATGTGTACGGGCTATTCCCGCGTCTGGCGGACCGTCGCAAGCAGATCGCGGGCTACCTCTCTGGCGGCGAACAGCAGATGGTCGCCATCGGTCGCGCCCTGATGAGCCGACCCCGGGTGCTAGCCCTGGACGAGCCTTCGCTGGGCCTGGCGCCGCTGATCGTGAGTGAAATCTTCGACACCATCGGTCGCCTACGCGAAAGCACCAACCTGACCATCTTGCTGGTCGAACAGAACGCCAGTCGCGCACTGGCGATCTGCGACTACGCCTACATCATGGAAAACGGCCGTGTCGTGCTTGATGGCACGAGCGAGCAATTGCGCCGCAACCAGGACGTGCGCGAGTTCTACCTGGGCATGAGCGCCCAGGCTCAACGCACCAGCATGAAAGATGTGAAGCACTACAAGCGCCGCAAGAGGTGGCTGTCATGACCCCCCCCCAAAGCGGCATCGATGCTTCTGCTCTCCCGCCGGTCCTGGACGTGCGCGGTATCTCCAAACGCTTTGGCGGTGTGCGCGCGGTCAATGACGTCAGCCTGCAGGTGATGCCAGGCGAGATCGTGAGCCTGATCGGTCCCAACGGAGCGGGCAAAACCACCACCTTCAACCTAATCAGCGGCGTCCTGCCGCCCACCGAAGGCCAGATCCTGTTTCAGGGGCGGGACGTGGCGAGCCTGAAGTCCTCGGACTTCGCGGGCCTGGGCATCGGCCGCACCTTCCAGAATCTGGCGCTGTTTCGCCACGGCACCGTGGTCGAGAACCTGCTGGTGGGGCGCCACATTCACTTTCGCTATTCGGTGCTCGAGTCCTTGATGTTCTGGGGACGCCCGCGCCGAGAGGAAATCGCGGCGCGCGAAAAAGTGGAAGAGATCATCGAATTCCTCGAGATCGAGGAGCTGCGTGACAAGACCGTCTCGCAGCTGGCCTACGGCCAGCAAAAGCGTGTGGAGCTGGGGCGAGCGCTCGCGTGCGAGCCGCAGCTGTTGCTGCTGGACGAGATCGTCGCGGGCATGAACCGCGAGGAAAAGGAAGACATTGCCCGCTTCACCCTGGACATCCGCGACGAATTCGGGATCGCGGTGCTGATGATCGAACATGACATGCAGGTGGTGATGGACCTGTCCGACCGCGTCTATGTCCTGGACTTTGGGTCGCTGATCGCGCAGGGAACCCCCGCTGAAGTGGCGGCCAACCCGAAAGTCCTGCAGGCCTACCTCGGCGAAGAGGCGTCCCATGCGTGAACACGCCCAGTGGATCCGCGGCGAGGCCACCCTGCCAGGTCTGTTGCGACTGCGTGCACAGGAGCGCGGAGCGCAAGTGGCCCTGCGTGAGAAAGATCAGGGCGTCTGGCGCGGCCGGACCTGGGCCGAGTACTACCGAGATGCACGCCGCGTGGCCCTGGGGCTGGCGCGCTTGGGCCTGACGCGGGGTGACCGCATCGTCATCGCCGGCGAGGACGTGCCCGAGTGGTTCTATGCGGACCTCGGTGCCCAGATGATCGGCGTGCAGGTCGTGGGCATCTATCCGACCAACCCCTGGCCCGAGGTGCAATACATCGCCGCCCATTGCCAGGCCAAACTGGCCGTGACGGGCGATCAGGAACAGACCGACAAGGTGCTGGACGCCATGGCCAACGGTGCGGGCCTGCCACACCTGCAGCATATTTTCTGTGTGGACATGAAAGGCCTGCGCCGCTATGCCCCCGGCAAGCCGCACGCATTTACCGACCTGCTGGCGCTGGGCGATGCTCAGGCTAGTGAGAACCCGGAAGCGCAGCGATGGCTCGACGCCCAGATCGACTCGCTCGTACCCGACGACGTCAACATCTTAGTTTACACCTCGGGCACCACCGGGCCACCCAAGGGCGCGATGCTCACGCACCGCAATTTCGTCTACGGCGCCTATGCGTACATGGTGGCGCGCCAGATGACCGACAAGCCCTTCGAGTCGGTCTGCTACCTACCCCTGTGTCACGTCGCCGAGCGCGGATATTCGACGGTGCAGCACCTGCTCTCGGGCGGCTGTGTGAACTTTGCCGAATCGGTGGACACGGTTGCGTCCAATGTGCGCGAGATCGCACCCACCTTTTTCCTGGGCGTGCCGCGTATCTGGGAGAAGTTGCAGCAAGGCTTTGAGTTCCGGATGAAGGACAGCGGTCGTCTGCAGAACTGGGTCTATCGGCTGGCGATGAAGCGAGGGCGCGTGCTCTCCGATCGCCGCGCGGCGACGGGGCGCCTGACCTCACCCATCGACCGGATTGAATTCGCGCTCTGGTATGGGCTCATGTTTCGCAACATCCAGCGCCACATGGGCCTGAACCGCACCCACACCCGCATGTGCGGTGGCGCCTCGGTGTCGCCCGAGACGCTTAAGTTCTTCGACATCATCGGTCTATCAGTCGGCCAGGGCTATGGCCTGACCGAGGCGGGAGGCCTGTGCTTCGTTCAGTTGCCTGGGCGCCCCTACATCGCGGGCAGCTGCGGGCCGGCCATGGAGGGCGTGCAGTGGCGCGTGGCCGACGATGGCGAGGTCTTCGTCAGCTCGCCGGGCGTGTTCCAGGGCTATTTGTTCGACGAGCAAGGCACCAGCGCCATCTTGGCCGCGGACGGCTGGCTGGCCACTGGAGACATCGTCGAGAAACGCGGAAGCGACGAGATCGCGGTGGTGGATCGCAAGAAGGCCATCATCATCACCAGCGGCGGCAAAAACATCGCGCCGTCTGAGATCGAGAACGCCCTGAAGGACAGCCCTTTCGTACGCGAAGCCATCGTTGTTGGCGATGGCCGGCACTTTCTGGGTGGCCTGATCCAGATCGAGTTCGACACTGTGGGCCGCTGGGCCGCCGAACGCAACTTGCAATACACGACCTTCAAGTCGCTCACGCAGATGCAGGAGGTGCGCGAATTGATTCAGGGCGTAGTCGACGAAGTCAATGCCAAGTTCGCCCGGGTGGAAAACATCCGAAAGTTCGTCCTGCTCGAAAAAGAGCTGGATCACGACGACGGCGAACTCACCGCCACACAGAAGGTGCGCCGCGGCCTGATCAACAAGAAATTCGCGCGCGAGCTCGAGATCATCTACGGGAGCGCCGCATGAACTTCCTGGTGGAACTGGTGGTCTCGGGCCTGGCGATCGGCGCCATCTATGGCCTCATGGCCATGGGATTCGCGGTGATCTACAAGGCCACTGGCATCGTGAACTTTGCGCAGGGCGAGATTGGCATGCTCACCGCCTACACGACCTGGTCGCTTTCGCTCACGCTAGGCACTAACGGCCTAGCCACGGTGGCGATCGCCATCGTGGTGGGCGCAGCGCTGGGGATGCTGTGTGAGCGCCTGATCATGCGACCAATGCTTGGCGAGCCGGTGCTCTCGGTGGTCCTTGTCACCGTCGGCCTGGCCGTGGTGCTGCGTTCTGTCGTCACCTTGATCTGGGGGGCTTCGCCGCACAAATTCGAGGTCAAAGGCGCCGACCAGATCATCGACCTGGGCGGTATTGGCCTGCGTGTGAGCCAGATTGGCGTGCTGCTGACGCTGGTGCTGGCGCTGGCTGGTTTCTGGTTTTTCCTGCGTCACAGCCGCTTCGGCGTCGCCATGCGGGCGGTCGCGGCCGATGAAAAGACGGCACGCCTCATGGGCGTGTCCACCGCGCGCGTGCAGTCTGTGGCGTGGGCCTGTGCTTCGGGTCTGGCGGGCCTGGCCGGCGCCTTGTTTGCTGTGATCTACGGTCTTACGCCCACCATCTTCGAGTTGGGCCTCAAGGCCTTCCCGGCCACCGTGTTGGGCGGGTTTGACTCCGTGCTGGGCTCGGGCTTCAGCGGTCTGATCATCGGCGTGGTCGAAAACCTGGTGGGGGGGTACCTGCCCAGCACACTCAAGGAAATCGCTGGCTTCGTCCTGATCCTGGTGGTGCTGATGGTGCGGCCTTTCGGCCTGTTCGGTGAAAAACGGATCGAGAGGGTCTGATGCGCAGCGGATTTTTCAAGCAAGGCTACGGCGATCTGGTGGTTCTCACCGATTCGCCTGCGGTCAAGGCGTGGAGCTTGGTCCTGCTGGTCAGCTTGGCCGCTGCACCCTTCATTCTCAGTAACTTCCTTCTGTCCTACTTGACCATCATGCTGTTCACGCTGGTGGGGGCGTTGGGTATCACCGTGCTGACCGGGTTCGCCGGCCTGATCTCGCTGGGCCACGTGGGCTTTCTGATGCTGGGCGGCTACGCCTACGCGATCGGCGTCACGCGCCTGGGCCTGCCGCCCGAGATCGCGCTCATCGCCTCTGCGGTGGTACCGGCCCTGTTCGGGTTGATCGTGGGCGTACCCTCGCTACGCCTGCACGGCCTGTACCTGGCCATCACCACCCTGGCGTTCAGCCACATCGTGAGCGCCACCATCCTCGCAGGCGGCAAGTTCACTGGGGCGGGCAAGGGCATCATGATCATGCGGCCCACCCTCTTCGGCGTGGACCTTTCCAGCGACCGGGCCTTCTTCTGGTTCTGCCTGGTGATGTGTGTGCTTGCGGTCCTTGCCACGCTCAATTTCCGACGCTCCTATATCGGCCGAGCGCTGGTGGCGATTCGTGACAACGACATCGCCGCGCGCACCATGGGCATCAACCTTGTGCGCTTCAAGCTGCTGGCATTCCTGGTGAGCGCGGCGCTCACGGGCTTGGCGGGCGCGCTCATGGGCATGTACCTGAGCATCGTGAGCGTCGAGGGCTATCCCTTCCTGCTGTCCATCGAGGCCCTGGCCATCATCATCGTCGGCGGCCTGGGTTCTGTGCTGGGCGCGGTCTTCGGCACGGTGTTCATCGTCGCCCTGCCCGAGGTGTTCGCCCTGTTCGTGTCGTCTCTGGGCGGCAAGCTGCAAGAGCTGCTCACCACCAGTGCGCACGAGATCAAGAGCGTGCTGTATGGCCTGGCCATCATCGGTTTTTTGCGTTTTGACCCGCGCGGCCTGCGCGGTATCTGGCACGACATCCGCCACCTGTGGGTGTTCTGGCCGCTGCGTTATTGATTGGATGACAACCCCGTGGCGAGTGCCACTCTTACTCAGGAGCCAGCGTATGAACCGAAGAATCTCCCTCCTCGCCACCGCCGCCGCCCTTGCATTGGGCGCTGCCTTCCCGGTGGCCGCCCAGCAGCAGGGCGTGACCGATACCGAAATCCTTTTGGGCGACATCCTGCCCCTGACCGGCCCGCCGGCTCTGCTGGGTGTGGCGCATAACCTGGGTGTGAAGGTCGCAATCGCCGAAGCCAATGAAGGCGGCGGCGTCAATGGCCGCAAGCTGCGCCTGATCTCCGAGGACGATGGCTACGTGCCCTCGCGCACCGTGCAGGGCATGCGCAAGCTGATTCAAAGCGACAGGGTGTTTGCGCTGACGTCCGTATCTGGCACGGCGCAATCCCAAGCCGCCATGCCCCTGATCACCCAGTCGGGCCTGCCCGCGATGGCGCCGATCACCACCTATGAGGGTCTGTACAAGCCGACCATCAAAAACCTCTTTGCCGTCGGCTACGACATGGCCGACGCCGTCTACGAGTTGGTCAGCATGATGGCCACGCGCTACCCGAACAAGAAGTGGGCCGTGATCTCTCAGGACGACGACTACGGCGAGAACGTCCGTGCCGGATTTGATCGCGCCGTCAAGGAAAAGAAGCTGCAGGTCGTTTCCTCGCAGATCTACAAGAAGGGTCAGCAGGACTTCTCCTCCGAGATCCTGAAGGTCAAGCAGTCGGGCGCCGAGGCGCTGATGGCGGGCGGTGTGCTGGGCGAGAACGTCGCCATGGCCAAGGAACTTGAGCGCATCGGCCACAAGATCCCGACGGGCGTGACCTACGTCTCACGTGTGCCGGCTAGCGCCAAGCTGATGGGGAGCGCGGGCGAGAACGTCTACACCGTGGACTATGTGTACTTGGAGAGCTCGCCCGAGGCCAGGCCTTTCATGGCCAAGGTCGCCAAGTACCTGTCTCCCGAGGAGCAGGCCCGCGTGAACCGCTACACCTTCACCGGCTACGCGGCCACCCGCGCCCTGATCGACGCGATGGGTCGTTGTGGCAAGGCCCTCACCGCGAACTGCACGATCGACGAATTGAACAAGGTCCGTAACCTGGCGACCGGTTCCATGACGCCGATCAGCTTCTCGCCCACCAACCATCTGGCGGCGCCCAAGCTGTTCCTGCTCAAGGCCGACCCGGCCGCGGTCACCTACAAGGCGGTGCAGTAAGCGGGAGCGCTCAGGCGCTCTCGGCCATGAAGCCCTTGAGGAACAGTCGCGAGATCCGCTCGCACAGTTCTTGGGGCTTCATGGGGCCGCCGGTCCGGTACCACATGTCCGTCCAGTTCAGCATGCCGATCAGCATCATCGTGTAGGGCTTGTAGACCGGCTCGGGCAGGCCCGCGTTGAGTTCGCGCAGGAGATCGGCCACCCGCTCGGTCAATTGGCGCTGCAGCTCGATGAGCGGACCTTGTTGCGCCTTGGGCAGGTACTTCACGTCCTGCATGGCAATCATGTGGCGCCGGCGCGATTGGGCGGACTTTTGCGTATAGGCCTGCACCAGGGTCAGCATCTTCTCGCGTGGCGATCCGTTCAGGGCGATGGCCTCGTCAACGCCCTGCACGACGCGCTCGAGGTGTTCGCGCAGCATGGCAAACAGCAGGTCGTGCTTGGTCGGGAAATAGTGGTACAGCATCGACTTGGTCGCGCCGCAGGCCTTGGCGATGTCCTGCATCTTGGCCGAGGGGTAGCCCTCCTTGGCGAACAGCGCCGCCGCGCAGTCCATGATGGCCTGGCTCCTGGCTTCGTAATCGTCAGAACGCACGCGCGGCATGAGAGTCCTCCTGAAGGGCCGGGAGTTTAGCAACGCGCTTGCAAGCGGTCGTCCCGGACGACTAAAATAAACCGACGTGGCGGACTATAAAAGAGAGCAAGCGATCCCAATGACTCCATTTGAATTCACTGAACCCGATGTCCTCGATGAAGACCTGCGCATGGTGCGTCAACAAGTGCGCCGTTTTGTCGACGACGTGATCGTCCCCAACGGCGAGGCCTGGGAGGCCAACGGCGAGATTCCGCGCAGCGTCTTCCGGCAGCTCGGGGAGCTGGGCTTCCTGGGCATGCGCCACCCGGTCGAATACGGCGGCGGCGGCATGGGCTGCATGGCGTCCGTGGTGCTGGGCGAGGAGCTGGCGCGATCGAGCTTCGGCGGTGTTGCCTCTGCGCTGACGGTCCACAGCGACATGTCGGTCTCGCACATCGCCCACAACGGCACCGACGAACAAAAGCGCAAATACCTGCCCGATGCCTGCGCCGGACGTACGGTCGGCGCGATCTGCGTGACCGAGCCGCATGCCGGATCCGATGTCGCCGGACTGAAGACCCGCGCGGTACGCACCGCCGAGGGCTGGGTGATCAACGGCTCCAAGACCTACATCACCAACGGTGTGTACGGCGACCTCTATATCGTCGCTGCGCGCACCGACCCGTCCGCCAAGGGCAGCCGGGGCATCTCGCTGTTCATCGTCGAAAAGGGCACCCCAGGTCTGAAGGTGGCGCGTAAATTTGAGAAACACGGTTGGCGCTCCTCGGACACCGCCGAACTGTTCTTCGACGACATGAAGCTGCCCCACGACGCGCTCCTGGGCGAGGAGGGCAAGGGCTTCTACTCCATCATGGGCACCTTCCAGAACGAGCGCCTGGTGGTGGGGGCGCTGGCTTCCGGCACCAGCGCCCGCGCGATCGAGCTGACCGTCGATTACCTGCGCAATCGGCAGGCCTTCGGCAAGTCGCTGTGGGAGCAACCCGTGGTGCGTAACAAGCTCGCCTGGGTCGCTGCCAAGGCGGCCGCCGTACGCGCGCTCACCTACCAATGCGCGCAAATGATCGACCAGGGCAAGGACGCGGTACGCGAAGTCTCCATGCTCAAAGCCTTCGGCGCCGAGACGCTGCAGGAAGTGGTGCACACCTGCTTGCAATTGCATGGCGGCACGGGCTACATCATCGGCACGCCCGTGGAGCGCATGGCCCGTGACTCGCGCATCCTCACCATTGGCGGCGGTGCCACCGAGGTTATGCTCGAGGAAGTCGCCAAGCGGATGTAAGCTTCGCGCTTCATGCCAGGCCCTCTGTCCCATCTCACCGTCGTCGAACTCGCGGGCATAGGCCCAGGCCCCTTCGCCTGCATGTTGCTGGCTGACATGGGTGCACGCGTGGTCCGTATCGACCGTCCGCCCACCCCCAGCCGAGGCGGCCTGGAAGACATCCTGCGTAATGACGGCGTGGTCGATCGCGGCCGCGAATCGCTGTCACTCAATCTGAAGGATCCGCGCGCCGTCGAGGTGGTGCTACGCCTGGTGGAGACGGCGGACATCCTGATCGAGGGCTATCGGCCCGGCGTGGCCGAAAAGCTGGGCCTGGGGCCTGCCGCCTGCCACGCGCGCAATCCTCGGCTCGTCTACGGCCGCATGACCGGCTGGGGCCAGACGGGCCCACTGGCACAGACTGCCGGCCACGACATCAACTACATCGCGCTGTCCGGCGCGCTGCACGCGATCGGCACGGCGGGTCAGCCCATTGCGCCCCTGAACCTCGTGGGCGATTACGGGGGCGGCGGCATGCTGCTGGCTTTGGGGGTGTTGGCCGCCGCCTCGCAGGCGCAGCGCATCGGGCCAGGCCAGGTGGTGGATGCCGCCATGACCGACGGCTCGGCGCTGCTCCTGGCGGCGCAATACGGAATGATGGCCAAGGGCCACTGGCAGGACGCGCGAGAAAGCAACTTTCTGGATGGCGCCGCCCACTTCTACGGCACCTACGAATGCCAGGACGGCCTGCATGTGGCGATCGGCGCCATCGAGCCCCAGTTCTATCGCGAGCTGCTGACGAAATGCGGCATCGCTGATCCCCAGTTCGAACGCCAGTGGGAGCAGGGCGAGTGGCCCGCGCTGCGGGCCAAGCTCGCTGCGCTGTTTCTTACACGTACGCGGGCGCAGTGGTGCAATGTGTTCGAAGGCAGCGATGCCTGTTTCGCGCCGGTCCTCTCCATGCGCGAGGCTGCAGACCACCCGCACAACGCGGCGCGCGGCACGTTTGTGCGACCCGATGGTGTGTTGCAGCCCGCGCCCGCCCCGCGCTTTGACCGCACGCCCTGCGAGCTGCCGCCCAAGGCACCCCGGGCGGGTGAGCACACCGTGTCGGTGCTGGCCCGCGCCGGACTTACGTTAGAGGCCATCGATGCGCTCACCGCCGCTGGCGTCGCCCATGTGAGCCTGCCCGTATGAGCCTCGCCCCGCCGCCCGTTCCCCGCAAGCCGCTGCACCTGCGTCGCATCAGTTGCGAGGGCTTTCAGCGTGAGGATGGCCTGATCGACCTCGAGGGCCTGCTGATTGACACCAAGCCGGTGCCCTTGCCCCTGGTCACGCGCACGGTGCCGCCTGGCGAGGCCATTCACCAGATGCGGGTGCGGCTGACCATCGACCGCGAACTGAACATCCTGGATGCGCAGGTCTTCAGCGAGCACACGCCCTATCCGGACTGCACCGAGGTGGAGGCGAGCTACCGTCAGCTGATCGGCATGCGCATCGGCCCCGGCTTCACGCGCGATGCGAAGCGCCTGTTTCGCGGCGCGCAAGGTTGCTCGCACATGACGGAACTACTGGCGCCCCTGGCGAGTACCGCTTTTCAGGTGATCTGGGCCAACAACAACTTCGACACGGTGGATGCGCAGGGCAGCAGCCAGCGCACGTCGCCCTTGGGCGGCTGCCATGCGTTACGCCTGGACGGGCACATCGTTCGCACCTACTTTCCCCAGCTGGGCAAGGAGCCCGAAGCGTGACAGACGCCGCCAGCGTCCTGTACGAGGTGAGCGAGGGCGTTGCCGTCGTCACGCTGAACGAGGGCGAGCGCATGAACCCCTTGTCCGAGTCGCTGCAGGCCGGCTTGCTCGATGCAATCGACCGCATCCAGTGCGACTCGGCGGTGCGGGCCATGCTGCTCACCGCGCGCGGTCGCTGCTTTTGCGCAGGGGCCGATCTGAAGGACTTCGGCGAGCGCGCGGCCCGGCCCGCCACGGGCGAGAGCCTGGGCGCTTATGTCGGGCGGATGCTGCAGGAGACGGGCAACCCGATCGTTCGCGGCCTGCGGTCGCTGCCGGTGCCGGTGGTCTGCGCGGTCAACGGCGCGGCAGCGGGGGGTGGCTTCGGACTGTCGCTCGCGGCCGATATGGTCATCGCTGCGCGATCCGCGTTCTTCTATGCCCCTTTCGTGCCGGCGCTGGGCATCGTGCCGGACATGGGGGCCACCTGGGCGGCCACGCGTACCCTCGGGCGCGCGCGCACCGCAGGTCTAATGCTCACCGGGCACAAGCTGTCCGCAGAGCGGGCCGCCCAGTGGGGCTTAATCTGGGCTTGCGTCGATGACGATGCCTTGCAGGAGGAAGCCCTGGCGCTGGCTCGCGAACTCGCGCAGCTGCCCGCACACGCGATCCGCGAGACGCGCGCCTTGCTCGATGCCGCCGAACACAACACGCTCGACGAGCAGCTGGACCTGGAGCAGCAGCGCCAAGCCGAACTGATCGACGGCGAGAGTTTTGCCGAAGGCCTGCGGGCCTTTGCCGAACGCCGCAGGCCGCGCTTTCGCGGACGCTGAACGCGCTTGGCTCGCGTCCGCCCGTTCAGGCGGTCGCCGCCCAGACTGGATGCCCGACGGAGCGGCAACAGCTTAGGCGTTCGGGTTGACGCCCCGACCGACCGGGCCCCAGTAACCCGCCTCCACCTCCCGCTGCGCCTGCAGCAGACGCTGCTGCATCGCGGTCTGGGCGCCCAGATCGCGCCCCATCGCCAGCGCGAGGCCATCGCAGCCCACCCGTACCGCGTGATACGCCAGGGCCACCACCGGCCCCTCAGGGGTCGGATGGTTCAGCTCCCGCCGCCGGGCCCGGCCCGCGGCCGCCAGCTCGCGCAGCATCCGGGTCACCTTGGGCTGCGCGTCGGGCGTCACCGTTTCCGCCCAGGGGCGGCCTGACCAGGCCTGTGCACCGGCCATCGCCGGGGTGTCCGGGCCCGCCCCGACGCTCAGGATCAGGCCCTGCGGGTCGATCACCAGCACCAGGTCCCCGCTCAGCTGCGCGAGCAGTCGGGCCAGTGCGGATGGGTCCAAGTCAAGGGTCACGAGCGGTCCTGCGTACGCGTTTTGGGGCTTGCAGCACCTTTTAGGAGCTATTTGGTATGCATTCCAGAGTGTAAATATAGATTGACATCAATACTTGTCAAGTAAAAAATCGTCAAATGTCCCGTCCTGCGCTTTCGGCGATCACCGAGCTGTTCAAGCCCATCACCTGGTTCCCGCCGATGTGGGCGTTTGCCTGCGGTGTGGTGGCCTCCGGCGTGCCGCTGCAGGGCGGCAACTGGCTGTTGGCGTTGGTGGGCATCGCCTTGGCCGGCCCCTTCGTCTGCGCCACCAGCCAGGCGGTGAACGATTGGTTCGACCGGCACGTAGACGCGATCAACGAGCCGCACCGCCCGATTCCCTCGGGCCGCATGCCGGGCCGCTGGGGTCTGTACATCGCCATCGCCTGGACGGCGGTGTCGTTGGCCGTGGCGATGCTGCTCGGGCCCTGGGGTTTTGGCGCCGCCGCCCTCGGTCTGTTGCTGGCCTGGGCCTACAGCGCGCCGCCGCTGCGCCTGAAGCAAAACGGCTGGTGGGGCAACGCCGCCTGCGGCATCAGCTACGAGGGCATCGCCTGGGCCACCGGTGCGGCGGTGATGGCCGGCGGCAGCCTGCCCGAGGCGCGTTCCTTGGCGCTCGCGGCCCTCTACAGCCTGGGCACGCACGGCATCATGACCCTCAACGATTTCAAGTCGGTCGAAGGCGACCGCCGCATGGGCATCCGCTCCCTGCCCGTGCAACTGGGCGAGCAGCGCGCCGCGCGCGTGGCCTGCTGGACGATGGCGCTGTCGCAGGTCGGCGTGATCGCGCTGCTGCTGGTGTGGGGCCGGCCGGCGCATGCGCTGGGCGTCGTGGCCCTGCTCGCGGCGCAGGCCGTCCTCATGAGCCGCTTCCTGGCCGACGTGCGGGGCAAGGCGCTCTGGTACAGCGGCTTCGGTGTCCCGCTCTTCGTCGCGGGGATGATGGTCTCGGCTTTCGCGCTGCGGGGGCTGGTGTGAACGCAGCCATGCGCGCCGCCTCGAATGGCTTCGGCTGGCTCGGCATCGTGCGCCTGGGTCTGGTGCAGGCGGCGCTGGGCGCCATCGTGGTGATGACCACGTCCACGCTCAATCGCGTCATGGTGGTCGAACTCGGGTTCGCCGCCCTGCTGCCGGGCCTGCTGGTCGGCCTGCACTATGCGGTGCAGGCCACGCGACCCCGCATGGGATGGGGCTCCGATGTCGGCGGCCGGCGCACGCCCTGGATCGTGGGTGGCATGGCGGTACTCGCCGCGGGGGGCACCGTGTCGGCGATCGCGGTGGCCTGGATGCACACGCAGCGCGAAGCGGGCATGGCCCTGGCGGCCCTGGGCTTTCTGATGATCGGTCTCGGTGTGAGCGCCTGCGGCACCTCGCTGCTGGTGCTCCTGGCCAAACGCGTGCCGCAGGCACGACGCGCCGCAGCCGCCACCACCGTGTGGGTGATGATGATCGCGGGCTTTGCCGTCACCGCCGGTGTGGCCGGCGGCCTGCTCGATCCGTACACGCCGGCGCGCCTGGTCATGGTGACAGGTGCGGTCTCCGTGATCGCCCTGGTGATCACCGTCCTGGCCGTGTGGCGCCTGGAAGGCGCGGCCGTTCCGGTGGCGGACACGCTCGGCGCCCACCCCGAGGCGCCGCCCCCGACCTTTCGCGAGGCGCTGCGCGAGGTCTGGTCCGAGACCACCGCCCGTCGCTTCACCGTTTTCGTCTTCGTCTCCATGCTGGCCTACAGCGCGCAGGACCTGATCCTCGAGCCCTTCGCTGGCGCGGTGCACGGTTTCTCGCCGGGCGAGTCCACCCGCCTGGCGGGTGTGCAGCATGGCGGCGTGCTCCTGGGCATGCTGCTGGTCGCGGCGGCTGGCACGCTGGCGCGCCGGCCCGGCTTGGCCTGGCTCGGGTCCCTGCGGGGCTGGACGCTGGGCGGCTGCATCGCTTCCGCGATCGCGCTGGCTGGCCTGGCGGCTGCGGGCGTGGTGGGCGCCGCGGGCGGCGCCTGGCCGCTACGCGAGAACGTCTTTCTCCTGGGCGTGGCCAACGGCGCGTTCTCTATTGGCGCCATCGGCTCGATGATGCAACTCGCGTCGCAGGGCCGCGCCTCGCGCGAAGGCGTGCGCATGGGTCTGTGGGGCGCGGCTCAGGGCATTGCCTTCGGCCTGGGCGGCCTGGCTGGCACCGCCGCCAGCGACCTCGCGCGCTGGCTCATCGCGCAGCCGGGTGCGGCCTATGCCTGCGTGTTCGCCTTCGAGGCCGGCCTCTTCGCGGTGTCGGCGTTGCTGGCGGCGCGCATCGCGATCACGTCACAACCATCGTCCACCCCGGCGCAGGCCCAGGACCCCGATCCCGGCGCCGAAGCGCGCCACCCCGAGTCTCCCGCCCACGCCACCCTGGCGCTGGCCTCTTCCCACAGGTGAACCCATGAACATGAACAGCACCTTCGATGTCGTGGTGGTTGGCGGCGGCCCCGCCGGCGCCACCGCCGCCCAGACCCTGGCCGCACAGGGCCGCTCGGTGCTGATGATCGACCGCGACGGCCGCATCAAGCCCTGCGGCGGCGCCATCCCGCCACGCCTGATCCGCGACTTCGCGATTCCTGATGAACTGCTGGTCGCCAAGGCTCGCTCGGCGCGCATGGTCGCTCCCTCGGGCAAGCGGGTGGACATCCCGATCGAGGACGGCTTCGTCGGCATGGTCGACCGCGAGGTCTTCGACGAGTGGCTGCGCCAGCGCGCGGTCGACAGTGGCGCGGTCCGCCGCAACGGCACCTTCGAGAAACTCACGCGCGACGACGACGGTGTCTCCATCGTGCATTTCCGCTCGCGCCAGGGCGACACCGAGATGGCCTCGCGCGTACGCGCCCGTGCCGTGATCGGCGCTGACGGTGCGCGCTCCGAGGTGGCCCGCCAGGCCGTCACGGGCGGCGACCCGATGCCCTGCGTCTTCGCGTACCACGAGATCGTGCGCCGACCCGCGCACTTGCCCGAAGGCTACGACCCCACGCGATGCGATGTGGTCTACGACGCGCGTCTCTCGCCCGACTTCTACGGCTGGGTGTTCCCGCATGGCGACACCCTGAGCATCGGCACCGGCAGCGCCGACAAGGGCTTCTCCCTGCGTACCGCCACCGCCGCCCTGCGCGAGTCTTCGGGTATGGCCGGCGCCGAGACGGTGCGCCGCGAGGGCGCGCCCTTGCCGATGAAGCCGCTGGCCCGCTGGGACAACGGGCGCGACGTGGTGCTGGCCGGCGACGCCGCCGGCGTGGTCGCCCCGGCCTCGGGCGAGGGGATCTATTACGCGATGTACGGCGGTCAGCTGGCCGCCGAAGCGGTGGGCGAATACCTGCGCACCGGCCAGGCGGCGGCGCTGCGCCAGGCGCGCAAGCGTTTCATGAAGGCGCACGGCCTGGTGTTTCGGGTGCTGGGGATCATGCAGTGGTTCTGGTATGGCAATGACCGCAGACGTGAGCGCTTCGTGAAGATCTGCGAGGATGTGGACGTCCAACGCCTCACCTTCGAGTCCTACATGAACAAAGAGCTGACCCGCCGCAGCCCCATGGCGCATGTGCGCATCTTCTTCAAGGATATGGCCCACCTGCTCGGACTCGCC
Organism: Pseudomonadota bacterium; assembly: GCA_041169755.1. GTDB lineage: Bacteria > Pseudomonadota > Gammaproteobacteria > Burkholderiales > Burkholderiaceae_C > Ramlibacter. The sequence continues at coordinate 44,048 of JBEEIS010000095.1, forward strand.
CGCGTGTGAGCGATCCCCGCGGAGTCGACCTGCGCGCCGACGGTCCGTCCCGTCCCACGCGCCTGCAGTGGGTCGTGGGCGCTGCCTGCGCGGTGGCGGTCTCGGGCATCGGCGGCGCGCTCACGCACATCGGCCCCTGGTACCGCAACCTCATCAAGCCCGCTTTCCAGCCGCCGGACTGGCTGTTCGGTCCGGCCTGGACCTTGATCTTCACCTTGTGCGTGGTCGCGGGTGTGGGCGCCTGGCGTGCCGCACCCGATGGCGCGCGACGCACCCGGTTGCTCGCCCTGTTTGCCCTGAACGGGGCTCTCAACGTCCTGTGGAGCCTGCTCTTTTTCCACCTCCAGCGCCCCGACTGGGCGCTGGCCGAGATCGGCTTCCTGTGGCTGTCCATCCTGCTTCTGATCTGGGTGCCGGGTCGCTACCACCCTCGTCTGCGTTTGCTCCTGCTGCCCTACCTGGCGTGGGTCAGTTTTGCCTCGGTGCTCAATGCCGCCGTCGTGGGGCTGAACGGGCCGTTCGGATGATCCGGGACAATGGCGTCCCGGCCGCCCCCTGGCCCTCCTGTGATTCCCCGCCCCCGCGTGTCCTCTGCTCCCTCCGCCCCTTGCGCTGACGCCACCTCCGGCGCCGCGCCCGCCAACGCCCTGACCATGACCGGGTCCGAGCGACGCTCCAGCCTGTCGCTGGCCTCCATCTACGCGATGCGCATGCTGGGCCTGTTCCTGGTCCTGCCCGTGTTCGCCCTGGAGGCGCCCAAGTACCCCGGCGGCGACGACCCCGCCCTGGTAGGCCTGGCCATGGGCATCTACGGCCTCACCCAGGGCCTGCTGCAGCTGCCTTTCGGCATGGCGTCGGACCGCCTGGGGCGCAAGCGCGTCATCGTCTTTGGCTTGCTGGTGTTTGCCGCGGGCAGCCTGCTGGCGGCGCTGGCCAGCACACTCACGATGCTGATCGTCGGTCGCTGCCTGCAAGGCGCGGGCGCGGTGTCCGCGGTGGTCACCGCGTTGCTGGCCGACCAGACCCGCGATGCCGTACGCACCAAGGCCATGGCGCTGGTCGGCGCGAGCATCGGCCTGATGTTCGCGCTCTCGCTGGTGGCGGCGCCGGTGCTGGCCGCCTGGGTGGGCCTGGCGGGCCTGTTCGGCCTCACGGCGTTTCTGGCGCTCTCGGGCGTGGCCATCACGCTCTGGGCCGTGCCCCCCGAGCCGCCGCGCCGCGCCGCGCCGCCACGCGGCAGCCTGCGCACCGTGCTCACGCACGTGCCCACGCTGCGTCTGAACGTCGGGGTCTTCGTGCTGCACGGGGTGCTGCTGGCGATGTGGGTGGCCGTGCCCCAGATGCTGGTGCAGGCGGGCCTGGACAAGTCGCACCACTGGTGGGTGTACCTGCCCACCGTGGCCGCCTCCTTCTTCGTGATGGCGGGCACGCTCTTTCCGCTGGAGCGGCGCGGTTACCTGCGCGCCACCTTCCTGGGCGCGATCGCGCTCGTGGCCCTGGTCCAGCTGGGCCTGGCGGCCACCGCCGCGGCCGGTCCCTCGCTGGCGGCGCTGGCTTTCCTGTTGTTTGCCTTCTTCTGCGGCTCCAACGTGCTGGAGGCCTGCCAGCCCAGCATCGCCTCGCGTGCGGCGCCGCCCGAGGCGCGCGGGGCCGCGCTGGGCTTCTACAACACCCTGCAGTCCCTGGGCTTTTTTGCAGGGGGTGCGCTCGGCGGCATCCTGATCAAGAGCGTGGGCGCCACCGGCCTGTTCCTCGCCTGTGGCGGGATCACGCTGGCCTGGCTGGCCCTGGCCTGGCCGATGGCCGCCATTGGAAAGCCAGGCGAGCAGGCCACATAATCGTCGCTTCTCTGGAGAAACCCCCATGGCATCCGTCAACAAAGTCATCCTCATTGGCAACTGCGGCCGCGACCCCGAAATGCGCTACCTGCCCTCGGGCCAGGCGGTGGCCAACATCAGCATCGCCACTTCCACGCGCCGCAAGGACAAGACCAGCGGCGAGATGGTGGAAGACACCCAGTGGCACCGCGTCACCTTCTACGACCGCCTGGCCGAGATCGCCGGCGAATACGTGAAGAAGGGCCGCCCGGTTTATGTCGAAGGCCGCCTGAAGTACGGCAAGTACACCGGCCAGGACGGTATCGAGCGCAACACCGTGGACATCATCGCCACCGAGCTGCAATTGCTGGGCGGCCGTGAGGGCATGGGCGGCGGTGGCGGCGATGACGACGGCGCCCCGCGTCGCGCGCCCGCGTCCGCTCCGCGTGCCGCCGCCCCGGCGCCGCGCGCGCCGGCCCGCCAGGCAGCCGATCCGGCCGACATCGACGACGACATTCCCTTCTAAGCGGTCGCTGCCACGCCTGTCGCTGCCGCAATGACGCCGCCGCCCAGGCAGACGTCACCGTCGTACAGCACCGCCGACTGCCCTGGCGTCACCGCCCATTGGGGTTCGGTGAAGACCAGGCGCAGACGGCCGGCGTCGTCGTAGTCCAACGTGCAGGCCGCATCGGCCTGGCGGTAGCGGGTCTTGGCCGCGTAGCGCCCCGGGGCCGGCGCCTGGCCCGACGTCCAGCTCAGGTCGTCGGCTTCGAGTGCAGACGACAGCAGCCAGGGGTGCTCATGCCCCTGCACCACCCACAGCGTGTTCTTCTCGAGGTCCTTGCGCGCCACGAACCAGGGCGCGTGCTCGCCGCCGCCCTTTTGCGCGCCGCGCGCCTTCACCCCGCCGATGCCCAGGCCCTGGCGCTGACCCAGGGTGTAGAACGACAGGCCTTCGTGGCGCGCGATCGTGCGGCCGGTCTCGTCCTTGATCGGGCCGGGTGCCTTGTTCAGGTAGCGGCCCAGAAATTCCCGGAAGGGCCGCTCGCCGATGAAGCAGATGCCGGTGGAATCCTTCTTCCTGGCGTTGGGCAAGCCGATCTCCGCGGCAATGCGCCGCACTTCGGTCTTGTGCAGCTCGCCCACGGGGAACAGGGTGCGCGCCAGTTGCGCGGGGTTCAGCCGGTGCAGGAAATAGCTCTGGTCCTTGGACGGGTCCAGGCCCTTGAGCAATTGCACCTGGCCGCCCGCCTCGCGCACCCGGGCGTAATGGCCGGTAGCGATCTTGTCGGCGCCCAGGCGCATGGCATGGTCCAGGAAGGCCTTGAACTTGATCTCGGCGTTGCACAGCACGTCGGGGTTGGGGGTGCGCCCGGCCTGGTACTCGCGCAGGAACTCGGCAAAGACCCGGTCCTTGTAGTCCGCTGCGAAGTTCACATGCTCGATCTCGATGCCCAGCACGTCAGCCACGCTGGCGGCATCGACGAAGTCGACGTTGGACGAGCAGTACTCGCTGTCGTCGTCGTCTTCCCAGTTCTTCATGAAGATCGCGACGACCTCGTGCCCCTGCTGCTTGAGCAGGTAGGCGCTCACCGCGGAGTCCACCCCTCCGCTCAGTCCGACGACGATCCGTTGTTTGCTCACCCGGGGATTATCCCCCCGGGTCAGATCAGCTCGACGCCCTGCCACGCACCGGTGTTCACCAGCTCGTGCACCGTGGCCCGCAGTTCGTCGCGGACGGCGGCGGCGGCGGGTGACAGCCGGTCGGGTGCCACCGAGTACAGGTAGTTCGGCCGCGACATCTGCGCGTCGGCAAAGCCCACACAGCGCCAGTGCGCGGCCATCTCCCCACCGGTGAGGGCGGCCGCCATCGGTTTGATCGTGGCCCCCATGCCCCCGCGCACGCAGGCCATGAGCAGGGACAGGGAATCGATCTCCGCCACGATGTTCATGGCCAGGTTGCGCTGCTCGAATTCCGCCTTGATCCGCCGACGCAGGCCGTGAATGCTGGTGGGCAGGATCAGCGGCACCTGGGCCGCCTCGGCCACGGTCAGTCGGCTGCGCCGGGGCGGCAGGAGCTTGCTGCCCACCGGCACGATCAGGAACAACTCCTCGGACACCAGCGGCTCGGCCGGCAGGTCGGCCACCGCGTCCCGGCTGAACAGGATGGACAGGTCCAGCTGACCCAGTTGCATCATGTGGGCCAGGTGGCCGCTCATGCCCTCCACCACGTTGAGCACGATGCCCGGGTATTTCTCGCGGATACGGCGCATCAGCGGCACGCCCACCGCCCCGACCGTGGTGGCCGCCAGGCCGACCGACACCATGCCCTGCAAGGTGCCCGGGTCGCGGCGGGCGATGGACAGGGCCTGCTCCAGCTGGCGCAGCATGAAGCGGGCATGGTGGGCCAGGGCCGCGCCGTTCTCGGTGGGGGTCACGCCCTTGGAGGTGCGCACCAGCAATGGTTTGCCCACCTCGGCCTCCAGCTTGGCCAGCTGCTGGCTCAGGGCCGGCTGGGCAATGAACAGCTGGCGCGAGGCCTTGGCCAGGCTGCCGCTGTCGACGATCTGCACGAAATACCGGAGTTGACGCAGGTCCATGGGGGCTTCCTGAAGAGCACCGGAGCTTATAGGAAACGCTTATAGCCCGTGACGTAATTCCATATTTTTCCTCGGCAGGGCGCGCTCCTAAGATGCACCTCGACCCCTATAACAGCGAGGAGACATCCCCATGAGCCAACACGATCACGCTTCCCAACGCCGCCAGATCCTCAAGGCCGGCGCGGCCCTGGCCGGTACCGCCGCCCTGGGCGCACCCGCCCTGGTGAGCGCCCAGGCCGAGAAGATCAAGATCGGCCACCTGACCCCCATGACCGGCTTCCTGGGCGCGTTGGGCGAATACGCGGTGCAGGGCATCAAGATGGCCGCCGACGAGATCAACGCCTCCGGTGGCGTGATGGGCCGCCAGATCGAGGTGATGAGCGAAGACTCGGTGAACCCGCAGGTCGCCTCCACCAAGGCCCAGCGCATGATCGAGCGCGATGGCGTTGTGGTGCTGATGGGCGAGATCAACTCCGCCTCGGCCCTGACCATCTCGCAGGTCGCTGCCCGCAACAAGAAGCTGTTCATGAGCATCGGCGCGCGTTCCGATGCGCTGCGCGGCAAGGACTGCAACCGCTACACCTTCCATGTGGACATCCCAGTCACGGTGATGGTCAACGCCGTGGGCCAGGCCCTGGTGCGTGACAACATGGTGCGCGGCAAGAAGGTGTTCAGCCTGACCGCCGACTACCTGTTCGGCCATGACCTCTCGCGCGTGGCCAAGCGGTTCTTCGCGGCCAACGGCGGCATCCAGGTGGCCGACGAACTGGTGGCCACCGACGTCACCGACTTCAGCCCCTATCTGCTCAAGATCCGCCAGGCGCGCCCGGACTTCATCGCCTCCAACCTGGCGGGCAACCAGGTCACCAACTTCGTCAAGCAGTACTCGGAGTTCGGCCTGTCCTATCCGGTGGTGGGCTTCAACCTGAACACCGCCGACGCCTGGGCCGCGGGCGAGGGCAACCTGGGCGGCATCTGGCCGACCGTGTGGCACCACGACCTGAACACCCCTGGGTCCAAGACCTTCACCGCCAACTTCACCCGCCGCTACGGCCGCATCCCGGAGAACCACGCCTGGATCGAGTACGTGTCGCTCAAGATCATGGCCCAGGCCATGAACGAGGCCAAGACGCTGGACACCGAGAAGTTGATCGCCTACTTCGAGACCGAGGCCCAGTTCGACCTGCTCAAGGCGCGCAAGGGCTACTTCCGCTCCTGGGACCACCAGCTGATGCAGGAAGCCTATCCCTTCACTGTCAAGCCCAAGGGCCAGGCCAAGGACAAGCAGGACTTCCTGAAGTTCGGTGACGCGGTGCCTGCCGCCAACCAACCGCTGGACCTGCTGGCCACGACCAAGGCCGAGAACGCCTGCAAGATGTAACTCCGGCGATCGCGTGAGCGCGGGCCCGGCCAGAGGGCCAGCCCGTTCCCGCGAGGCGCCCGGCACCCACCCATGCAAATCGTTTTCCTGCTGGAACAGGTCGTCAACGGCCTGGTCCTGGGGGGCTATTACCTCCTGCTCGCCCTGGGCCTGTCGCTGATCTTCAGCGTCGGCGGCGTCGTCAATTTGGCGCACGGCGCCTTCTACGCGCTGGGCGCCTATCTGTCGCTCATGGTGAGCAAGCACCTGGGCTTCGGTGCGGGCGTGATCATCTCGCCCGTGCTGGTGGGCCTGCTCGGGATCGCCTTCGAGCGCTTCCTGCTGCGCCGCTTCTACACCAGCGACCCGATCCTGAGCCTGCTGGTCACCTTTGGCCTGGCCATGGTCGCGGAGCAGGCGATCCGCATGATCTGGGGCGCGGCGCCGCTGCCCTCGGGCATGCCGCCCGAGTTCAAGGGCAATGTGATGCTGGGCGAGTTCATGTTCTCGCGTTACCGGCTGATGCTGCTGGGAATCGTGATCGCCATCCTGGCGGGCCTGTGGCTGCTGCTGCACAAGACCGCCTTCGGCCGCGTCGTGCGCGCGGGCGTGCAACGCCCCGACATGGTGGCGGTGCTGGGCATCCGCCTGCAGCCGTACATGACGGCCATCGTGGTGCTGGGTGTGGCCACCGCCGCCCTGGGTGGCGCGCTGTTCGGCCCGATCACCATCGTGCACCCGGCCATGGGCACCGAGATCATGACCGTGGCCTTCGTGGTCGTCGTGATCGGCGGCCTGGGCAGCTTCTGGGGCGTGGTGCTGGCCGCGGTGCTGGTGGGTGTGGTGCGCGGCATCACCATCCACTTCCTGCCGGCGGCCGGTGAGGCCTCCATGTACATCCTGATGTTCCTGGTCCTGATGTTCCGTCCCCGCGGTCTGCTGGGTGAGCGGATCGAGCGGTTCGAATGAGCGAGCGCGGCATGTCCTCCCCCAAGAATTCCTCCTCGCTCTGGATCGGCGCTGCGGCGCTGATCGTTCTGCCCTTTGCGATGCACGCGATCGGGCTGACCCTGGACACCGCCACCGTGGTGGTGCTCCTGACCATGGCCACCATGGGCCTGAACCTGCTGGTGGGCTACACCGGCCTGGTGTCCTTCGGGCACAGCGCCTGGTTCGGGGTGGGTGGCTACGCCGCCGGCCTGGCCCAGAAGGCCTGGTTCCCCGGGCAGATCTTCGGGCCCATCGTCTTCACCGTGGCCTTCATGGCGGTGCTCTCGGCGGTCATCGGCTTTCTGATCCTGCGCCGGCGCGGCGTGTATTTCTCGCTGCTCACGCTGGCCCTGTGCGCGCTGACCTTCGCGGTTGCCTTCCGCTGGACGGCGGTCACGGGCGGCGAGGGAGGCCTCGGTGGCCTCGAGCGCGGCGCGCTGGGCCCGCTGGACCTGAACGACGACCGGATCTATTACGCGCTGGTGGCCGTGTTCGGCTTCCTGTCGTTGTACGTGATGCAGCGCATCGTGCGCTCGCCTTTCGGCCATGTGCTGGTGGCGATCCGCGAGAACGAGCAACGCGCGCGTTTTCAGGGCTATCACACCGACCGCTACAAGCTGGTGGCCTTCGTGGTGGCCGGCACCCTGACCGGCCTGGCCGGCGCGCTGCTGGTGTTCGACCACCGCCTGGCCGCCGCCGAATCCACCACCGTGGCCTTCTCCGGCGAGCTGCTGGCGATGGTGGTGATCGGTGGCATGCGCAGCTTCTTCGGGCCGGCCGTCGGCGTGCTGTTCTACATCCTGTTCCGTGAACTGTTCTCGATGTACACGGACAACTGGCTGTTCTGGTTCGGCCTGACCTTCGTCGGCTTCGTCGTCTTCTCGCCCAACGGCCTCACCGGCATCTGGGCGCAGCTGCGCCGCCGCTGGAACCCGCCGCCGGAAGAAGACGCCGCCATGAGCCGGCGCAAGATCTACGACGGTCTGCCCCTGCCCGCTTTCCTGCAAGGACAGGCCGGCGCCACCACGCAGCTGCAGGCGGACGACGTGGTCAAGCACTTCGGCGGCATCCGCGCGGTCAATGGCGCCAGCCTCTCGCTGCAGGCCGGCCAGATCCATGCGCTGATCGGGCCCAACGGCGCGGGCAAGACCACGCTGTTCAACCTGATCTCGGGCCTGTACACGCCCGATCGCGGTACGGTGCGTCTCAATGGCCGCGACATCCACGGCCTGCCGCCCCACCAGGTGGTGGAACAAGGCCTGGCCCGGTCCTTCCAGATCACCAACCTGTTCAAGGGCCTGACCATCCAGGAGAACCTGCGGCTGTCGCTGCAGGCGCGCCATCCGGGCCGCTTCAACCTCTGGCGCGACACCGCCGCCCAGGACGCAGTGAATGCCGAGACGGCGGAACTGATCAAGTTCCTGGGCCTGCAAGGCATCGAGGACACGCTGGCAGGTGACCTGTCCTATGGCGGCCAGCGCCTGGTGGACATGGGCATCGCGCTGGGCTCCAAGCCCCAGGTGCTGCTGATGGACGAGCCCCTGGCGGGCCTGGCCGCCGCCGAGCGCGAACGCGTGAGCCGCCTGGTGCGCATCATCGCGGGCAACATCCCGGTGCTGATCGTCGAACACGACATCGATCGCGTGCTGGGCTTCTCGCATGCGGTGACGGTGATGAACCAGGGCGAAGTGCTCATGGCCGGCTCGCCCGAGCAGGTGCGCAACGACGCGCGCGTGCAGGAGGTCTACACCGGCAGCGGCACGCCGCCCGTCACTGGCCGCGCCGCGGTGCAGGAGGGCGAGCGCCCCACGATCCTGCGCTTCGAAGGCGTCAACGCCTTTTATGGCAAGAGCCACATCCTGAACGATGCCAGCCTCGAGGTGCGCGATGGCGAGATCGTGGCCCTGCTCGGTCGCAACGGTGCAGGCAAGTCCACCTTGCTCAAGGCCCTGTGCGGCCTGCTGCCGCCGGCTTCGGGCACCGTCGAATTCGAAGGCAAGTCCATCGCCGGCCTGCCCGCGGCGCAGATCGCCCGTTTGGGCATCGGCTATGTGCCGCAGGGGCGTGGCCTGTTCGCCGGCATGACTGTGGCCGAGAACCTGGCCCTGGGGCGCCTGGCGCGCGCCACCGACGGCAGCCACGGCGTGGCCTGGAGCGAAGAGAAGATCTACGAGTATTTCCCCCGCCTGAAGGAGCGCATGCACGTGCCCGCCGACTACCTCTCGGGTGGCGAGCAGCAGATGGCCGCCGTGGCCCGCGCGCTCTCAGGCAATGTGCGCCTGCTGCTGCTGGACGAGCCCTTCGAGGGCCTGGCGCCGGCGGTCACCCAGGAACTCTTCACCGTGTTCGACCGCCTGCGCCGCGAAGTGTCCATCGTGATCGTCGAGCACAACCTCGACCTGGTGCTGGCCCTGGCCGACCGTGTCTACGCGCTCGAGCGTGGCGCGGTGTTCCACACCGGCCCCGCGCAGCCCCTGCTCACCGACCTCGATTACCGCAAGAAGATCCTGTGGGTCTGACCGCCCACGCCCGGAGAAAACGCCCATGACGACAGCCCACAACACCCCCAAGAAGGCCTTTGTGCAGCAGATGGCCCGCATGCCCTGGCAGGAGTTTCCTGGCCACTTCGGCGGCGCCCTGTCCAAGGCGCTGGTCGGTCCCGAGAACTCGGGCTCCAGCCGCATCGACTTTCGCATCTCGCGCTATGCGCCGGCAGCCCATGTGGCCAACCATGTCCACAAGGTGCAGGAGCAGATCTACTACGTGCTCGAAGGCGAGGGCATCCTCACCCTGGACAGCGAGAGCCACCTGATGCGCCCGCACGACTACGTGTATGTGCCGCCCGGCGTGCATCACAGCTTCACCAACACCGGCACCGCCGGCCTGGTGTTCCTGGTGGTCACGACGCCGGTGGAAGACGCGGCCGCGCCGCTCTGAAACGGGGTTTGCCATGAACAAGGCCATGAACTTCGCGCCACCCCTGACGCTGGGTGAGTGCCGCCTGCTGGTCGACGGCCAATGGGTGGCCGGCGCCGACACCATCGACGTCCTGGACAAATTCCGTCTCACGCCCTGCACGACGCTGCACCGCCCCTCGCGCGAGCAGGTGGCGCAGGCGGTGGCCAGCGCGCACGCCGAATTCCGTGAGCGCCCCTTGAACGCGAATGAGCGCGGCGCCATCCTGGACCGCGCCGCCGTCCTGATCGAGCAGCGCGGCGCCGACTTCGTGCGCGCCATGCAACTGGAAGCGGGCTTCACCGAGAACGACGGCGCCGGCGAAGTGCGGCGCACGGTGCAGACCTTCCGCCTATCGGCCGAAGAAGCGCGCCGCCTGGCTGGCGACGTGATCCCGATCGAGGGCGCGCCCCAGCAGGCGGGCCGACTGGGCTTTACCCTGCGCGTGCCCCTGGGCGTGGTGTGCGCGATCACCCCCTTCAACTCGCCGATGAACACCTTGGCGCACAAGGTGGCGCCGGCGCTGGCGGCCGGCAACACGGTGGTGGTCAAGCCCTCGTCCAACACCCCGACCACCGCCAACCTGATGGCGCAGGTCCTGATCGACGCCGGTCTGCCTGCGCGCCGCATCAGCATCCTGCATGGTGGCAGCCAGGTGGTACAGGCCCTGCTGGAGGAGCCCCACGTGCGCTTCTTCGCCTTCACCGGCAGCACTGAAGTGGGCCGTGACATCCATGCCCGCGCCGGCCTGCGCCGCACGCAGATGGAGCTGGGCTCGATCGCCTTCACCGTGCTGGCGCAGGACGCATCGCTGGACACCGCCCTGCCCAAGGTGATCAACGCCAGCTACCGCAAGGCCGGCCAGGTCTGCACCTCGATCCAGGTGCTGCTGGTGCACCAGTCGCTGTGTGCGCAGGTCGAACAGCGTCTGTCGGCGATGGTGGGCAAGCTGAGCTTCGGCGATCCGCTCACGCCCGACACCTTCGTGGGCCCCGTGATCAGCGAGGCCGCGGCACAACGCATCGAGCGCTGGATCGATGCCGCCCTTGCGCAGGGTGCCCGCCGCCTGGCGGGCGGCCCCCGCCAGGGTGCCGTCATTCCGCCCACGCTGCTGGCGGACGTGAGCCCCGCCATGTCGGTGTCCTGCGAAGAGATCTTCGGGCCGGTGATGTCCATCGTGCCCTTCACCGACATGCAGGAAGTGGTACAGCGGATCAATGCCACGCCCTACGGCCTGGCCACCGGCGTCTTCACCAACCGGCTGGACGACGCGATGCGCCTGGCGCGCCAGCTCGATGTGGGCGGCGTTCACATCAACGAGACCTCGAGCTCGCGCGTGGACATGATGCCGTATGGCGGCACCAAGGACAGCGGCTTCGGGCGCGAGGGCCCGCACTACGCCGTGCGCGAGATGACCGAGGAACGGGTGATTACCATCCTGGCTTGAGGCGCGTCGACGCGCGGCGACAAGAACATTCAAGGAGACTCCCAGATGCCCACCATGAAGGGCGGCGAACTCATCGCCAATTACCTGGTCCAGGAAAAGGTGCCCTATATCTTCGGCATCTGCGGGCACGGCAACGTCGGCATTCTCGATGCGCTCTACGACGTGCGTGACAAGATCCAGCTGGTCTCGCCGCGCCACGAGCAGTGCGCGGGCCACATGGCCGACGCCTACTTTCGCGTCAAGCACAAGCCGGTGGCCACGCTCACGTCCACCGGCCCGGGCTCTGCCAACATGGTCATGTCGCTGGCCACCGCGCTGTCCGATTCGTCGGCCTTCATGGCCATCACCTCCAATGTGCCGACCTCGCAGCACAATCGCGCGCCCTTCCAGGAGTTGTACAAGCACAACCAGGCCGACTTCGCGCAGGTGATGCGCCCGGTCGTCAAGCGCGCCTTCCAGCCCACGCGGGTGGACATGCTGCCGCTGGCCCTGCGCCAGGCCATGGACACCATGGTCACCGGCCGCCCCGGCCCGGTGAACCTGGACATTCCCTACAACGTCTACCAGGAAGAAGCCGACGTCGATCTGCCGCCGGCTTCGCATGTGCACCGCGCGCACCGGCCCGGTGCCAGTGAGGCCGATGTGTCGGCCGCCATCGACCTGTTGGCCGCTGCCCGCCAACCGGTGCTGTTCATCGGCCATGGCGCGACGCTGTCCGAAGCCGGCGAAGAAATCACCGAGCTGGCGCACCGCCTGGGCATTCCGGTCATCACCTCGCCCAACGGCATGGGTTGCATCCGCGGCGACGACCCGTTAGCCCTGGGCTTCATCGGCCGCAATGGCGCCTTCCCCGCCAACGAGGCGGGCCGACGCGCCGATCTGGTGATCACCCTGGGCACGCGCTTTGACGACCGCAGTTCGTCCAGCTGGCACCCGGGCTACTCATGGAACTTCCCCAAGACGCAGCTGATTCATGTGGACATCGATCCGCAGGAACTCGGTCGCAACTACGCCCCCACGCTGGGCATCATTGCGGACGTCAAGGTCTTCACTCGCCAGTTGCTCAACGCGCTGCCCGCGCGCGCCGAGATCAGCGCGACGCGTTACGCGCCCTGGCTGGCGCAGGTGCAGGGCTGGCAGGCGCAGTGGGAGGCCTTTGTGCGCCCTCACTTCACCGACTCCACCCACCCGCTGCGTCCGGAGTTCGTGGTCGGCACCTTGCAGAAGGTGCTGCCCGACGACGTGATCTTGTCGCTCGATTCGGGCGTGCACCACAACTGGTTCATGCAGTTCTGGCAGGCCAAGCGGCCCCAGAGCATGCTCAATAGCTGGGGCTATTCGAGCATGGGCTTTGGTGTGTGCGGCGTCATGGGTGCGCAACTGGCCGCCCCCGACCGCCCCTGCGTGGCGGTGGTGGGCGATGGCGGCTTCACCATGGCGCCCTATGTGCTGTGCACCGCGGTCGAATACAACCTGCCGGTGGTCTGGATCGTCTGGAACAACTTCGCCTGGGGCGCGATTCGCGACATCCAGCACGGCATGTTCGACGGCCGCGAGATCGGCACCGCCTTCTTCCACGGCGCGACGGGCGAGCGTTACAACCCCGACTTCGCCGCCTGGGCCCGTGCCTGTGGCGCCGACGGCTACACCGTCACCCGCCCGCAGGACCTGGGCACCACCGTGCAACAGGCCCTGAAGAACCGCCGCCCCTGCGTCATCGACGTGCATGTCGACGCCGACGTGCGCCCGCCCTCCACCGGCACCTGGCAGCTGCCGCCGACGCCTTACCGCGAACCGGCCTACGGCAAGCCCTGGGTCGCCTGAGCCACTTCATTCACTCCTAGGACTTTTCCATGAGCAACAAGATCGCCCTCGTCTTCGGCGGCACCCGCGGCATTGGCGCGGCCTGCGTGCGCAAGCTCGCAGAAAGCGGCTACGACGTCGCCTACACCTACGTGACCAGCGCACCCAACGTGCCGGCAAACATCGGCGCTTCGCGCACCCAAGGCTATGCGGTGAACATCACCGAGGCCACCCAGGTGGCGGCTGTCTTTGAATCGGTGGCGAAGGATTTCGGCAGCGCCCCGCACTGCGTGGTCGCCAACGCCGGCATCAACGTGTCGCCCGGCCCGGTTGCCCAGTTCAATCCCGACGACTTCCGCCGCGTGGTCGAGGTCAACATCGTCGGCGCCTTCAACGTGCTGCAGCAGGCCGCGCGCCATGTCGTCGACGGCGGCAACATCATCGCGCTCACCACCTCCATGGTGCGCGTGGGCATTCCCGGCGGCGGTCCCTACACCGCCACCAAGGCAGCCGTCGAGAGCCTGGTGCGTTCGATGGCCAAGGAGCTGGCCGGCCGCAAGGTCCGCGTCAACGCGGTCGCGCCCGGCCCGGTTGACACCGACCTGTTCCACGCCGGCAAGACCGACGAGGTCAAGGCCCGCTCCGCCGCGCTCAGCCCCTTCAACCGCATCGGCCAGCCCGACGAAGTCGCTGCAGTCGTGAGCTTCCTGGCTTCCGACCAGGCGTCCTGGGTACACGGCCAGGTCATTCAACCGAACGGCGGCATGGTCT
>JBEEIS010000096.1:0-28314 GCA_041169755.1 Pseudomonadota bacterium
CGCCCCTCGCACACCGCCTGAATGGCCCGCCGCAGCAACTTGCCGCTACGGGTCTTGGGCAAGAGGGTCACGAAGCGCACCCGCGCCGGGCGGGCCACCGCGCCGAGTTGGCCATCGACCACCTTCATGATCTCGCCCTCCAGCTTCAATCGGGCCGATTCGTCGGGGTAGGCGCTGGGATCACGCAGGACGGCAAAGGCCATGGCCACCTGGCCCTTGACGCTATCGGCTACGCCGACCACCGCCACTTCGGCCACCGCCTTGTGGCTGGAGATGCTCTCTTCGATCTCGCGGGTGCCCAGGCGATGGCCGGCGACGTTGATCACGTCGTCGGTGCGGCCCAGGATGTAGTAGTAGCCGTCTTCATCCCGGATGCCCCAGTCGAAGGTGCTGTAAAGCGTCTTGCCGGGGATGCTTTGCCAGTAGGTCTTGACGAAGCGCGCATCGTCGCGCCAGACGGTCTGCATGAAGCCCGGGGGCGTGGGCGATTCGACGACCACCACGCCCTTTTCGTTGGGCTTCGTGAGTTCCTCGCCAGTGGACTCGTGCACCAGCTTGACCTTCCAGCCGTACATCGGCAGGCCCGGGCTGCCGAACTTGCTGGCCTTCTTTTCCACGCCGTTGGCGATGGTCATGAGCGGCCAGCCGGTCTCGGTCTGCCAGTAGTTGTCGATGATCGGCACGCCCAGGGCGTCGCTGATCCAGCGGGCGGTGGGCTCGTCCAGGGGCTCGCCGGCCAGGAACAGGCTTTGGAGGCTAGAGAGGTCGTATTTCTTGAGGAAAGCCTCGTCGTACTTTTTGAGTACACGCACCGCAGTCGGGGCGCTGAACATCACGTTGGCCTTGTATTTCTCGACCAGCTGCCACCAGATGCCGGCGTCCGGGCGGATCGGCAGGCCCTCGTAGACGATGGTGGCCATACCGGCAATGAGCGGCCCGTAGACGATGTAGCTGTGCCCCACCACCCAGCCGATGTCGCTGGTGCAAAAGTAGGTCTGACCCGGCTTGCCCTGAAAGATGTGCTTCATGCTGGCGGCCAGGGCCACCGCGTAGCCGCCCACATCACGCTGCACGCCCTTGGGCTTGCCGGTGGTGCCGCTGGTGTAGATGGTGTAGCTGATGTCGGTGGCGTCCAGCCACTCGCAGGGCACCTGCACGCCGGCGTGGCGCTCGGTCAGGGCCTTCCAGTCATGGTCGCGGCCCGCGACACGGTCCATGGGAGCCAAGCCCCGGTCCACCATCAGCACCGCGTCGGGCTTGTGGCTGGACAGGCGAATCGCTTCATCGAGCAGCGGCTTGTAGGGCACCACCTTGCCGCCGCGCGAACCCGCATCGGCACTCACGATCAGCTTGGGCGAGGCGTCCTCGATGCGGGAGGCCAGCGACACCGAGGCGAAGCCGCCGAAGACCACCGAGTGGATCGCGCCAATACGCGCGCAGGCCAGCATCGCGATGATGGCCTCGGGCACCATGGGCATGTAGATCAGGACCCGGTCGCCCCGGCCCACACCGAGGCTGCGGATCGCCGCGGCCGCGCGCTGCACCTGGTCGTGCAACTGCGCAAAGGTGTAGGTTTCCTCGCGACCCGTCTCGGTGGACACGTGGATCAGGGCCGGCTGGTTCGGGCGGTCCTTCAGGTGCCGGTCCACCGCGTTGTGGCACAGGTTGGTGGTGCCACCGACAAACCAGCGGGTAAAGGGTGACTTGTCGTTATCCAGAATGCGCTGCGGCGGTGTCTGCCAGTCGATCAGGCGAGCTTGCTCGCCCCAGAAGGCTTCGGGCTCGTCGACCGAGCGGCGGTAGAACTCAGCGTAGGTCATGGACACTTCTCCTCTTTGTCGTGGCGGGGCCCGGGCGGGTTCACTTGATCCAGCCCAGAACCTCCTTGAATCGCGGGTGGTCGGCGCTGCGCAGCCACTCGAAGGCCACCATCTCGGTGGTGACCAGTTCGGCCCCGGCACCGGCCAGGCGGTCGAAGGCAGCATCACGATTGCGCTCGGTACGCGAGGCGCAGGCGTCGGTGACCACGCAGACGTCGAACTCTTCTTCCAGTAACTCCAGCGCCGTCTGGAGCAGGCAGACATGGGTCTCGCATCCGGCGATCACCACCGTATCGCGGCCTGGCACTGGGGCTGCGGGCTTCTGCAGGTGCCGCGGCAGGCTGCGCGCATTGCCACCGGCCGCCTTGGGCGCCGGGCGCAGGCGCGGCATCAGCACGGACGCAGCGCTGAAGTCCATCTTGGACAGCACAGGCCCCACCAGCGTCCGCAAGGGATCGACGGTGGGCCCCAGGCCCGCCGGATTTTGTTCGGTGGTGAGGACCGGCACCGCCAGGGCGCGTGCGACCTGCGCCAAGAGGCAGGCATTGGCCAGGGCCTGCGGCCCACCTTGCAGGGCTGGCATCAGCCGCTGTTGGTAATCGACCAGCACCAGCTGGGACTCTTCAGGGTCTAGCAACATCTGCGCGGATTGGAGCGGTCGGCGCTGTCTCGCAACTGACAAAAAGGGCCTGCCAGGTCCGTCCGCTACGCGTGGCTTCATGCCCCACGCGGGGGTCCTCGCGACTTGCGGCGGCCCGGCGGCGCTCGATTGCGGGAGCAAGCCTCACGGCGCAGGCAGGACCCGCAACAAGCGCCCCTGGGGGCTGTCCGTCAGGAGGTAAAGCAGCCCGTCGGGCCCCTGGCGCACATCGCGCACCCGTTCGCCCACGCCGTCCAGCCGCTGCTCGCGCACCACGCGAGCGCCGGCCACTTCGAGGCGCCAGAGCTGGTTGAATTTGAGGGATCCGATGAACAAGCTGCCTCGCCACTGCGGTCCATAGCGGTCGCTGGTGAGGAAGGCCATGCCCGAGGGCGCGATAGACGGGGTCCAGTGGTGCAGGGGTTGCTCCATCCCGGGCTTGGCGGTGAGGCCCTCCCCGATGGGACCGCCGCCATATTGCTCGCCGTGGGTGATGACCGGCCAGCCGTAGTTGCGACCGGGCTGGGGCAGGTTGACCTCGTCACCGCCCTGGGGGCCGTGCTCGTGCATCCAGAGCCGGCCGTCCGGCCCCAACGTGCCCCCCTGCGGGTTGCGGTGGCCGTAACTCCAGATCTCAGGCCGGGCACCGGCGCGCCCGATGAACGGGTTCCCCGGTGCCGGGGCACCGTCGGAGGTCAGGCGCAGAACCTTGCCCAGGTGGTTGTCCAGCCTCTGCGCGTCCTGCATCCGGTGGTAACGCTCCCCCAGCAGGAGGAACAGGTGGCCATCGGGCATCTGCACGATGCGGCAGCCGAAATGCAGCGGACTGGCCACGCGGGGCAGCTGGCTGAAGATCACACGCACGTCCTCCAGTCCCGCCGACCCGGCGGGCAGCCGGGCCCGGGCCAGCGCCGTGCTGTTGGCACCGCCCTCTGCTGGCTCGGAGAAGCAGAAATACAAGGTGCGATTGCGCTCGAAGCCGGCGTCCAGCGCCACGTCCAGCAACCCGCCCTGCCCGCGCGCCGCGACCTGCGGCAAGCCCGCCAGCGGCGGACCCAGGCGACCCTGGGCATCGACGACACGCATGCGACCCGGTCGCTCGGTCACCAGATAGCCGCCGTCTGGCAGGAAGGCCAGGGCCCAGGGATGTTCCAGGCCGGTCGCAACCGCCTGTACGCGCAGGGCGGGCGCGTTCGAGGGGGCGGCGGGAGACGAGGACGAAGACGCGCCGGTGGCCCAAGCAGGGGTCACGGCGGCAAGCGCCAGCACGCCATGAATCAGGGCGGCACGCAGCAACATGGGTAGATCGCTTGGGACGGACAGGCGACCGATTGTGCGGGAGTTCGGCGCCGGCCGGCTGGGGGCTGGTAAGCTCTACCCCCATGTCCCACCGCCTCCTGCCCGTCCTGCTCGCGCTCACGCTGGCCTTGCCCGCGTGGTCCGCGCCTGCGCAAGACGACGAGATGGGCCGCTTCATGACCGACAAGGGCCTGCTCGAACGCATCGGCCAGGTGGGGGTCGCCGTGCGTGACCGCACCTCCGATCTGGTGGTGAACGCCATGGGCTTTCTGGGCGTACCCTACCGACGGGGTGGCGATTCGATTGAGACGGGCTTTGACTGCAGTGGCTTCGTGCGCGCCATCTACGAACAGACCGTGGGCCTGATCCTGCCTCGTAAGGCCGACGATCAGGCCGCTGCCACCCAGGTCATCGACCGCCAGGACCTCAAGCCCGGCGACCTCGTGTTCTTCAACACCATGCGCCGCGCTTTCAGCCATGTCGGCATTTACGTCGGCGAGGGCAAGTTCATCCACGCGCCCAAGCCAGGCGCCGAGGTGCGGGTGGAGGACATGGGCGGTAGCTACTGGCGTCGCCGCTTCGATGGCGCGCGCCGGGTGATGGGCGGTGATACCGCCCCAGTAGCCGAGACGGCCACCGAACGCCGCTGAGCGCCGCGCAGGCGCCCACCCTCGTTTTCTTTTACTTGCGTGCCGGCGGCAGGTCCGTGCAGGTGCCGTGGGCGACTTCAGCCGCCATGCCGATGCTCTCGCCCAGGGTCGGGTGCGGGTGGATGGTCTTGCCGATGTCCACTTCGTCGGCCCCCATCTCGATGGCCAGGGCCACCTCGCCAATCATGTCGCCGGCGTGCGTGCCCACGATGCCACCGCCAAGAATGCGGCCGCTGTCCTTGTCGAACAGGAGCTTGGTGAAGCCTTCGTCGCGGCCGTTGGCAATGGCGCGGCCGGAAGCTGTCCAGGGGAACAGCCCTTTCTTCACGGCAATGCCTTCGGCCTTGGCCTGGTCCTCGGTCAGGCCTACCCAGGCCACTTCCGGGTCGGTGTAGGCCACGCTGGGAATCACGCGCGCATCGAAATAGGCTTTCTCGCCAGCGGCCACCTCGGCCGCCACATGGGCCTCGTGCACCGCCTTGTGCGCCAGCATGGGCTGGCCCACGATGTCACCGATCGCGAAGATATGCGGCACGTTGGTGCGCATCTGCTTGTCCACCGGAATGAAGCCGCGATCGGTCACGGCCACGCCGGCTTTCTCGGCAGCGATCTTCTTGCCATTGGGCGAACGGCCCACCGCCTGCAGCACCAGGTCATACAGCTGCGGCTCCTTGGGCGCCTGCTCGCCCTCGAAGCGCACCAGGATGCCGTCCTTCGTGGCCTCGGCGCCGACGGTCTTGGTCTTGAGCATGATGTGATCGAAGCGCGGCGCGTTCATCTTCTGCCACACCTTGACCAGATCGCGGTCGGCGCCCTGCATCAGGCCGTCCATCATTTCGACCACGTCCAGGCGCGCGCCCAGCGTGGAGTACACCGTGCCCATCTCCAGTCCGATGATGCCGCCACCGAGTACCAGCATGCGCTTCGGAGAGGAGGCCAGCGCCAGCGCGCCGGTGGAGTCGACCACACGCGGATCGTCGGGCATGAAGGGCAGGCGCACGGCCTGCGAGCCCGCTGCGATGATGGCGTGCTTGAACTTGATGGTCTGGGTCTTGCCGGTCTTGGCCTGGGCCTCGCCGGTGGTCTCCTCGACCTGCACATGGTGCGGGTCCAGGAAGGCACCGTAGCCGCGCACGACAGTGACCTTGCGCATCTTGGCCATGGCAGCCAGTCCGCCGGTGAGTTTGCCCACCACCTTGGACTTGTGCGCGCGCAGCTTGTCCAGGTCGATGGTCGGCTTGCCGAAGCTCACGCCTAGCGACTCGAAGTGGCTCACTTCGTCCATGACGGCTGCGACGTGCAGCAGGGCTTTGGACGGGATGCAGCCCACATTCAGGCACACGCCGCCCAGGCTGGCGTAGCGCTCCACCAGGACAACCTTCATGCCGAGGTCGGCCGCGCGAAAGGCCGCTGAATAGCCACCCGGACCGGCACCGAGCACCAGCATGTCGCACTCGAGGTCGGCGCCGCCGGCGTAACTGGCAGCCGGAGCCGCTGCCGCCGCAGGCGCAGACGCCGCGAGAGGCGCCTGGGCAGGCGCGGACGCGGCCAATGCCGGGGCTGTAGCAGGCGCGGGGGCCGCGGCACCCTCTTGCGCCTCGAGTACCAGCAGCACCGAGCCCTCGGCGACCTTGTCACCGAGCTTCACCTTCAGTTCCTGCACCACGCCGGCATGGCTGGACGGAATCTCCATCGAGGCCTTGTCGCTCTCGACGGTAACCAGGGACTGTTCAGCCTTGATGGTGTCGCCAGGCTTCACGAGCACTTCGATCACCGCCACTTCAGAAAAATCGCCGATGTCCGGCACCTTGACTTCAACGCGACTCATTTGTTGGTTTCCTTGGTTTTCACGGTGAATACGTCCCAGGGGCCCGCGGAGTTGCGGTCAAATTCGCAGCCAGCGGCCATGCCAGCCTCGACGATCTCGCGCGCGGTCTTGGCCTTGGGATAGGCCGCATGCATGGCGCCCAGCGCAAAGCTGCGGCCGGAGCCGATGCCCCAGAACTCCTTGAACTCAAACACCTCGCGATAGCTGTACAGGCCGTAGATGCCACTGGCATTCGCGATCACAACACTGAACTGGCTGGACTCGTAGGGGTCGCTGTCTTCTTCCTTGGTCTGGAGAAAGAAGTTTTCCTTCAGGTAAGGATGCAGCTTGGTGAAGGTGTCGAACACTTCATCCTTGCTTCCGAGCTGCAGGATCTCGCGCGGCATGCTGGCCAGCGCCTTGCGCAGCACCGGGAAGTGGGCCACCGTGCCCGCCATGCCGATGTAGCTCGGTCCGGCATCGGTGTCGATGCGAAAGACCTTGGCGTTGTCTTCGAAGCGGTGCGCCAGGCGCGTGTCTCCGAAGGTCACGAGAGTATCCGCCGCGATGGCGATCTGCCCGCCCTTGCGGGCTACAACGACAGTGGTCATGGCAACTGGTAGCGGGCGCCTGGCTGCACCGCGGCCGTCAGAGCATCACCCGCCGGAAGTCGGACAGGACCTGCCCGAGGTAGACGTTGAAGCGGGCCGCCGCCGCACCGTCGATGACGCGGTGGTCCCACGACAGCGACAGCGGCAGCATCAGCCGCGGCTGGAACTGCTTGCCGTCCCAGACGGGCTCGGTCTGGCTCTTGCAGACACCCAGGATCGCCACCTCCGGCGCGTTGATGATGGGCGTGAAGTATCGCCCGCCGATGCCACCCAGCGACGAAATGGTGAAGCTCGCGCCCTGCATCTCGCCCGGTGTGAGCTTGCCGTCGCGGGCCTTCTTGGCCAGCTCGGACATCTCCTGGCTGATCGCCAGGATGCCTTTCTTGTCGGCGTCCCGAATCACGGGCACGACCAGGCCGTTGGGCGTGTCAGCGGCGAAGCCGATGTGGAAGTACTGCTTGAGGACCAGCTGGTCGCCATCGAGCGAGCTGTTGAACTCGGGAAATTTCTTGAGGGCGGCCACGCACGCCTTGATCAAGAAGGCCAGCATGGTGACCTTGATGCCGCTCTTCTCGTTTTCCTTGTTCAATTGAACGCGAAAGGCCTCGAGCTCGGTGATGTCGGCGTCGTCATGGTTGGTGACGTGCGGGATCATCACCCAATTGCGATGCAGGTTGGACGCGCTGATCTTCTTGATCCGCGAGAGATCCCTGCGCTCGATCGGGCCAAACTTGGTGAAGTCGACCTTGGGCCAGGGCAGCAGATCCAGGCCCGCCCCGCCCCCACCGGCCGGCGCCTTGGCGGCGGCGGCACGCGTGGTGGCCGCACCGCTCATGACCGACTTGGTGAAGGCCTGAACGTCATCCTGGGTGATGCGGCCCTTGGGGCCGGTGCCCTTGACCTCGTCCAGCGGCACACCGAGCTCGCGAGCGAACTTGCGCACCGAGGGGGAGGCATGCGGCAAGGCTCCCGCCGATTCAGCAGGCGCCTGCGGCGCGAGTGCAGCGGTGGGCGCGACGCGTTCAGGCTGGGGCGGCGGCGCCACGACCGCGGCCGATGCCACGGCGGCGGCGGCCACCGGAGCAGGCGCGGCGGCGGGCGCAGCGGTAGGCGCAGACGCCGCGCCGGCCGAGGCGGCACCTGCGGCGCTCTCGCCTTCCAGCAGCAACACCACCGTGCCCTGGGCGACCTTGTCACCGAGCTTGACCTTGAGCTCCTTGACCACGCCAGCGGCCGAGGACGGAATCTCCATCGAGGCCTTGTCGGATTCGACGGTGATGAGGGACTGCTCGGGCTTGACGGTGTCGCCGGGCTTGACCAGCAGCTCGATGACAGACACCTCGTCGAAGTCCCCGATGTCGGGAACCTTCACTTCGATCAACGCCATGTTTCTTGTTCTCCGTGTTCTTGTGCGATCAATCGCCCGGGGATCAGGCGTACAGCGGGTTGACGCGATCGACCTTCAGGCCGTACTTCTTGATCGCCTCAGCCACCTTCGCGGCGGGCACGGTGCCCTCCTCGCTCAGCGCCTTCAGGGCCGCCACGACGATGTAGTGGCGATTGACCTCGAAGTGCTCGCGCAGCTTGCTGCGGAAGTCACTGCGACCAAAGCCGTCGGTGCCCAGGACCTTGTAGGTGCGGCCCTTGGGCAGGTAAGGACGGATCTGCTCGGTGTAGGCCTTCACGTAGTCGGTGGAGGCGATCACCGGGCCGGTGTGCTTCTCGAGCTGCTGCGTGACAAAGGGCACGCGCGCCTTGTCGGTGGGATGCAGCAGGTTCCAGCGCTCGCAGTCCTGGCCGTCGCGGGCCAGCTCGTTGAAGCTGGGGCAGCTCCAGACACTGGCGGAGACGCCCCACTCCTTCTCCAGCATCTCCTGGGCGACCAACGACTCGCGCAGGATGGTGCCTGACCCGAGCAGCTGCACGCGCGGCGTGAGCTTGGCGCCTGGCTTGAACAGGTACATGCCCTTGATGATTTCTTCCTCGGTGCCAGCGGTGAGGCCGGGCATCGGGTAGTTCTCGTTCAGGAGCGTGAGGTAGTAGAAGACGTTGTCCTGCTTTTCGACCATGCGCTTCAAGCCGTGGTGCATGATCACCGCGACTTCATGGGCAAACGTGGGGTCGTAGGAAATGCAGTTGGGAATGGTGGCCGCCAAGATGTGGCTGTGGCCGTCTTCGTGCTGCAAGCCCTCGCCGTTGAGGGTGGTGCGCCCCGAGGTGCCCCCCAGCAGGAAGCCGCGCGCCTGCATGTCGCCCGCCGCCCAGCACAGGTCGCCCACGCGCTGCAGGCCGAACATCGAGTAGTAGATGTAGAACGGCACCATGATGCGGTTGTTCGTCGAGTACGACGTGGCCGCGGCGATCCAGCTGGCCATGCCGCCGGCTTCGTTGATGCCCTCTTGCAGGATCTGGCCGTTGACTTCTTCCTTGTAATAGGAAACCTGGTCGCGGTCCTGCGGCGTGTACTTCTGGCCGTCGGGGTTGTAGATACCGATCTGGCGGAACAGACCTTCCATGCCGAAGGTGCGGGCTTCGTCCACCAGGATGGGGACCGCGCGCGGACCCAGCTCCTTGTCACGCAGCAACGCGGTCAGGAAGCGCACATAAGCCTGGGTGGTGGAGATCTCGCGGCCCTCGGCGGTGGGCTCGAGGACGGCCTTGAAGGCCTCCAGCGGGGGCACGGCCAGCTGCTCGTCGGCCTTGACCCGGCGATGCGGGAGGTAGCCGCCCAGGGCCTGGCGTCGCTCGTGCAGATACTGCATCTCGGGGGTGTTGTCGGCCGGTTTGTAGAACGGGATCTCGGGCAGCTGTTCGTCCGGGATCGGGATGTTGAAGCGATCGCGGAAGGCCTTGATGTCTTCGTCGGTGAGCTTCTTGGCCTGGTGGGCGATGTTCTTGCCCTCGGCGGCCTTGCCCATGCCGAAGCCCTTGACCGTCTTGATCAAGAGCACCGTGGGCTGGCCCTTGTGATTCACAGCGGCGTTGTACGCAGCGAACACTTTTTGCGGGTCGTGGCCGCCGCGATTGAGGCGCCAGATGTCGTCGTCGGACATGTGGGCCACCATCTCGAGCAGCTTGGGGTGGCGGCCGAAGAAGTTCTTGCGCACGAAGGCGCCGTCGTTGGCCTTCATCGCCTGGTAGTCGCCGTCGAGCGTGTCCATCATGACCTGGCGCAGGATGCCGTCCTTGTCACGCGCAAGCAGCGGGTCCCAGTAGCTGCCCCAGACCAGCTTGATCACGTTCCAGCCGGCGCCGCGGAACTCACCTTCGAGTTCCTGGATGATCTTGCCGTTGCCCCGTACCGGGCCGTCCAGGCGCTGCAGGTTGCAGTTCACGACGAAGATCAGGTTGTCCAGCTTTTCGCGGGCGGCCACGCCGATGGCGCCCAGGCTCTCGACCTCGTCCATCTCGCCATCGCCCAGGAAGGCCCAGACCTTGCGGTTCTCGGTGTTGGCGATCCCGCGGGCGTGCAGGTACTTCAGAAAGCGCGCCTGGTAGATCGCCATCAGCGGACCCAGGCCCATGGACACGGTGGGGAACTGCCAGAACTCGGGCATCAGCTTGGGGTGCGGGTAGCTGGAGAGCCCCTTGCCATCAACTTCCTGGCGGAAGTTCAGCAGTTGCTCCTCGGAGATGCGGCCCTCGAGGAAGGCGCGCGCATAGATGCCGGGCGCGCTGTGGCCCTGGATGTAGAGGCAGTCGCCGCCCTGATCGCCCTGCTCGGCTTTCCAAAAATGGTTGAAGCCCGCGCCAAACATGGTGGCCAGCGAGGCGAAGGAGCTGATGTGTCCGCCCAGGTCGCCGCCGTCGGCGGGGTGCAGGCGGTTGGCCTTGACCACCATGGCCATGGCGTTCCAGCGCATGTAGGCGCGCAGGCGCTCTTCCACCTCGAGGTTGCCGGGGCAGCGCGCCTCGTCCTGGGGTTCGATGGTGTTGACGTAACCGGTGGTGGCGGAAAACGGCAGGTCGATGCCTTCCTGGCGGGCCTGCTCCAGGAGTTGTTCCAGCAGGTAATGACCGCGCTCGCGGCCTTCGTTGGCAATGACGGCCGACAGGGCGTCGACCCACTCGCGGGTTTCTTGGGCATCTGCGTCGTTCGCGGCGGCACCAAAGAGCTGTTCAGGCTGTGCTGACATGGCTTGTCTCCTCGTGGGATGAGAAATTTAGGGCGGTTGTTCCGTCTGCGCCGGAGTGTGGCATATTTTTTTTAGATTTCAAATAGCGCCACATCATTCCACATTATGAATTTAAAGGAGATTTGGTTCCGGCACTGCCTCTCTGCGCCATCCGCACCGGATGCGCAGCCCGTGCGCTACGGGCTTACCCCTACACTTGAGCCCCCATGCAGGAAACCGCCCCCCCGACTGAACCCAGCGACAGCGCGCGCGGTCTCCCTTGGTTGAGCCGCTGGTGGCGCACCCAACCCGCCAGCTACCAGGACCGCTTCGCGGTACTCGGTCCGCTGATTGCGGTGGTCCTGTTCCTGGCGGCCATCGTGTCGGCCTTCAGCTACCTGCGCATCGAGGAACAGGAGCGCGAGCTCGAAGCGGTCAAGCGCGACGTGGAATACGCGCAGCAGCGCGTGCGCCTGCGGCTCCTGGAGCGGCAAGAGCAGTTGATGCGGATCGCCCGCGACATCTCCAACAAGGAAGTCGACGCCGAGGAGTTCACTGGCCGCGCCGAGTCGCTGGTGGTGCAATACCCGGAGTTGCAGGCGCTGTCGTGGATCGACGAGCGGCGCCGTGTGCGGGCGAGCTACAACGCACCTGCGGTGAGCTACCAACCCCGGCTGGCCGGCGAGGTGCTGCGCGTGGGCGAGACCGAGGCCATGTTCGGCCTGGCCCGCGACCTGCTGCAGCCGGTGTACTCGCAGCCGATCGCCGGCGCGGAAAACGGGGTGATCCTGCAGTTGCACGTCCCCCTGGCCGACCAGGGCCGCTTCGGTGGCGTGATCCTGGGCGAGTACTCCATCGACAGCCTCCTGCGCTACGCAGTCCCGACCGAGGTGTCGGCCAAGTACGCGGTGTCCTTGCTCGATGGCAACGGTCAGATGCTCGCGGGCACGGCCGTGCCGGTCCGCAACGCCGCCACCTCCCTGCTGCCCTGGGTGCCCTCCCACGCCAACGAGTACGAGGTCCCCGTCTCACCGGTAGGCAACGGGCTGATCATCCGAGCGCAGGCTTATCGCACCTCCCAAGGCCTGATCGGAACCGGGCTGTTCTGGCTGGTCGGGACCTTGAGCGTGATGACGGCCTGGATGTTGATCGGCAATTGGCGCCACACGCGGCGGCGCCTGCAGGCCCAGCGGGCCCTGGTGGCCGAGACGAATTTCCGCCGGGCGATGGAGAACTCGATGCTGACCGGCATGCGGGCCCTGGACCTGCATGGCCGCATCACCTACGTGAACCTGGCCTTCTGCCAGATGACGGGCTGGAGCGAGTCCGAGCTGGTGGGCCGTCTGCCGCCTTTTCCCTACTGGCCCGACGAAGACCGCGACCTGCTCGCTGCGCGCCTGGAGGAAGAACTGAGCGGCCGCAGCACCGTGGGGGGCTTCCAGGTACGGGTCAAGCGCAAGGACCGCAGCCTGTTTGATGCGCGCATGTACGTATCGCCCCTGATCGATGCCAAGGGCGAGCAGGCCGGTTGGATGACGTCCATGACCGACATCACCGAGCCCACACGCATTCGCGAACAGCTGCTGGCGTCCCACGAGCGCTTCACCACCGTGCTGGAGGCGCTGGATGCCTCGGTGTCGGTGGCGCCCCTGGGAAGCGACGAGTTGCTGTTTGCGAACAAGATGTACCGGCAGTGGTTCGATACCCGCACCGACGGTCATCTGCAGATGGTGGCCCAAGCGGGCGTGCCAGCGCAGACCCGCAGCGACGACACCACCGACGAGGTCGATGCCTTCGTCGGCCTGCCCATGGGGCAGATCGAGTCCAGTGTTGCCGGCAACGCCGAGATCTTCGTACCCGCCCTGGGCAAGTGGCTCGAGGTGCGATCACGCTACCTCAATTGGGTGGACGGACGTCTGGCGCAAATGGTGATTGCCACCGATATCACCGCACGCCGTACGGCCGAAGAACAGGCGGCCCTGCAAGCCGAACGCGCGCAATCGGCCAGCCGTCTGATCACGATGGGCGAGATGGCCTCCAGCGTGGCCCACGAGTTGAACCAGCCGCTGACCGCCATCAACAACTACTGCAACGGTCTGGTGTCCAGAATCCGCGGACAACAGATCAACGAGGAAGACCTGCTGGCGGCCCTGGAGAAGACCGCGCGCCAGGCGCAGCGCGCAGGCCAGATCATTCAGCGTATCCGCTCCTTCGTGAAGCGCAGCGAACCCAATCGCACGCTGTCCGATGTCGGCCCCATGGTGACCGAGGCGGTGGAACTCGTGGAGATCGAACTGCGCCGGCGCAACGTGCGCCTGTCCCATTACGTCGCGGCGCGCCTGCCAGCCCTGATGGTGGACCCGATCCTGATCGAACAGGTGCTGGTGAACCTCTTGAAGAACGCGGCCGAATCCATCGACATGGCACAGCGCCCGACCGCCTTGCGCAGCATCGAACTGCGCGTGGCCCCGCGACGCGTGAGCGAGCAGGACGTCGTCGAGTTCTCCGTACGCGATACGGGCCGCGGCCTGGCCCCCGAAGTGATGGAGCGACTGTATGAAGCCTTCTTCTCCACCAAAGCCGAAGGCATGGGTATCGGCCTGAACCTGTGTCGCAGCATCGTGGAGTCCCACCAGGGCCGGATGCAGGCGGAGAACATCTACAATGGCGCCCACGTGGCCGGGTGCCTGTTCTCGTTCTGGATTCCCGTCGCCCATACCAAAAGCATTTCAAGCGACAACAACGCAGGGGTGACAGCATGAGCCTTATTCCCAAACGAGGCACCGTCTATGTGGTCGATGACGACGAAGCCGTCCGCGACTCCGTGCAGTGGCTGCTGGAAGGCAAGGACTACCGCGTCCGCTGCTTCGAATCTGCCGAAGCGTTCCTCTCACGCTACGACCCCCGCGAGATCGCTTGCCTCATCGTCGACATCCGCATGGGCGGCATGACCGGCCTGGAGTTGCAAGACCGCCTCCTCGAACGCCGCTCGCCCCTGCCTATCGTGTTCATCACCGGCCACGGCGACGTGCCCATGGCCGTCAACACCATGAAAAAGGGCGCATTGGATTTCATCCAGAAGCCCTTCAAGGAAGACGAACTCCTGAACCTGGTCGAGCGCATGCTCGAACACGCCAAGGGCGCCTTCGCTGAATACCAGAGCGCGGCCAGTCGCGACGCCTTGCTGGCCAAGCTCACCTCGCGCGAGGCGCAGGTGCTTGAACGTATCGTCGCCGGCCGCCTGAACAAGCAGATCGCCGACGACCTGGGCATCAGCATCAAGACGGTCGAGGCGCATCGCGCCAACATCATGGAAAAGCTCAACGCCAATACGGTGGCCGACCTGCTCAAGATCGCCTTGGGCCAGGCCCCCGCGAAAGCCTGACCGCCTACACACCTCGTCCCTCCCCCCGAATCGCCCGCAACCGGCCTGCCCCTGCGGGCGACTCTTTTTGGAAACGACCATGACCGCCCAGCTCATTGACGGCAACGCCCTGTCCCGCCAGATCCGCGACGAGGTCGCCCACCGAACCGCGGCCCTGAAGGCGCGCGGCATCCAGCCCGCCCTGTCCATCCTCCTGGTCGGCGACGACCCGGCCAGCCAGGTCTACACCCGCCACAAGGTCAACGACAGCGCCGAGACCGGTCTGGCCGCCACGCTCGAACGCTATCCCGCGACGATGACCGAGACGCAGTTGCTCGATCGCATCCGCGTCCTCAATGCCGACCCGGCAGTGCACGGCATCCTGGTGCAGCTGCCGCTGCCGCGGCACATGAATGCGCAGCGCGTGATCGAAACTATCGCGCCGGCCAAGGACGTCGACGGCTTCCACGTGGCCAGTGCCGGGGCGCTGATGGTGGGCCAGCCGGGTTTCTGGCCCTGCACGCCCTATGGCTGCATGAAGATGCTGGCCTCCATCGGCTATGACCTGCGGGGCAAGCACGTCGTCGTGATCGGCCGTAGCAACATCGTGGGCAAGCCCATGGCGCTGATGCTGCTGCAGCAGAACGCCACGGTCACGATCTGCCACAGCGGCACGCAGGACCTGGGGGCCCTGACCCGACAGGCCGATGTGGTGGTGGCAGCCGTGGGCAAGCGCAACGTGCTGACCGCCGACATGGTCAAACCCGGTGCGGTGGTGATCGACGTGGGCATGAACCGCGACGACGCCGGCAAGCTGTGCGGCGACGTGGACTTCGAGGGCGTGCGCGCCGTCGCGGGCTGGATCACGCCGGTGCCGGGCGGCGTCGGCCCCATGACCCGCGCCATGCTGCTGGTGAACACGCTGGAAGCGGCCGAACGCGCTGCGGACCACGCCGCCGAACAAGCCGCCGACTAGGCCGCCGACTAGGCCACCAAGAGCACCGCCTCACGAGTGGCCGCTGGGGCAACCCGGCTAATCCATGACCCGCCCCCCAGCGGGGTGCCGCGCCGGCGCAAAATCGGGGGTATGAGCAATCCCCTCCTCGATTTCACCGACCTGCCCCTGTTCGACCAGATTCACGCCGAGCATGTGGCGCCGGCCATGCAGGCCCTGCTGGCTGAATGCGATACGGCTCTGGAGGCCGTGGTCGCCGCCGAGTTTCCTGCCGACTGGAAGGCCCTGGCCACCACGCTGGACACAGCCACCGAGAAGCTGGGCCGCGCCTGGGGCGCAGTGGGCCACCTCAATGCCGTCGCCGACACGCCTGAACTGCGCGCAGCCTACAACGCTGTCCTGCCGCAGGTGACCGAGTTCTGGACGCGCCTGGGCAGCGACGAACGCCTGTACGCCAAGTACAAGGCGATCGACCCCGCCACCCTGGACAACGCGCAGCGCCAGGCCCACCGCA
This sequence comes from Pseudomonadota bacterium, assembly GCA_041169755.1. Lineage (GTDB taxonomy): Bacteria > Pseudomonadota > Gammaproteobacteria > Burkholderiales > Burkholderiaceae_C > Ramlibacter. The sequence goes on from JBEEIS010000096.1 coordinate 15,776, forward strand.
ACGCCATCCGCAACTTCGTGCTCGGTGGCGCCGAGCTGACAGGCGAGGCCAAGGCACGCTTCGCTCAGATCCAGGAGCGCCAGGCCGAACTGGCACAAAAGTTCAGCGAGAACACCCTGGACGCTACCGACGCCTTCGCCGTTTATGTGGACGCGAGGCAACTCGAGGGCGTACCGGCTGATGTGGTGCAGGCCACCCGCGCTGCGGCCGCGGCCGAAGGACGCGAAGGCCACAAGCTCACGCTCAAGATGCCCTGCTACCTGCCAGTGATGCAGTTCGCACACGACGGCGCGCTGCGCCAGCGCTTGTACCGCGCCTATGTGACGCGAGCCAGCGACCAGGCCGACGAGGCGTCGCGCCACTTCGACAACAGCGCGCTGATCGCCGAGATCCTGGCGCTGCGCCAGGAGGAAGCCCGGCTGCTCGGGTTCCGCAACTTCGGGGAGGTGTCCCTGGTGCCCAAGATGGCCGACACGCCCGCGCAGGTGGCGCAGTTCCTGCGCGAGTTGGCCACCAAGGCCCGCCCCTACGCCGACAAGGACGTCGCCGACATGCGCGCCTTCGCACGCACCGAGCTAGGCATCGAGCAACCGCAGTCCTGGGACTGGCCCTACATCAGCGAGAAGCTCAAGGAAGCCCGCTATGCCTTCAGCGAGCAGGAGGTCAAGCCCTACTTCACGGCCCCGCGCGTACTGGACGGCCTGTTCAAGATCGTCGAGACCTTGTTCGAGGTGGCGATCCGGCCCGAACAGGCCCCGGTGTGGAACCCTGGCGTGAGTTTTTTCCGTATCGAACGCGGCGCCAAGCTGGTGGGTCAGTTCTACCTGGACCCGTCGGCACGCAGTGGCAAGCGCGGTGGCGCCTGGATGGACGATGTACGCGCACGCTGGCTGCGGCCCGATACCGGGCAGCTGCAGACCCCTATCGCTCACCTGGTGTGCAACTTTGCCGAGGGGGTGGACGGCAAGCCAGCCCTGCTCACGCACGACGACGTCACCACCCTGTTCCACGAGTTCGGCCATGGCCTGCACCACCTGCTCACGCAGGTGAACGAGCGCGATGTCTCGGGCATCAGCGGGGTGGAATGGGATGCGGTGGAACTTCCCAGCCAGTTCATGGAGAACTTCTGCTGGGAGTGGAACGTGTTGCGGCACATGACCGCCCATGTCGACACCGGCGAGCCACTGCCACGGGCCCTGTTCGACAAGATGCTGGCGGCGCGCAATTTCCAGAGCGGCCTGCAGACGCTACGCCAGATCGAGTTCGCGCTGTTCGACATGCTGCTGCACACCGATCACGACCCCGCGCAGGACTTCATGCCGCTGCTGGAAAGCGTGCGCCGGGAGGTGGCGGTGCTGCAGCCCCCGTCCTTCAGCCGCACGGCCCACACCTTCAGCCATATCTTCGCGGGCGGTTACGCGGCGGGCTACTACAGCTACAAGTGGGCCGAGGTGCTGTCCGCCGACGCCTACGCGGCCTTCGAGGAGACGGCGGACGACCAGGGTCACCCCAGTGCCGAGACGGGCCGGCGCTATCGCCAGGCCATTCTGGAAGCCGGTGGCAGCCGCCCCGCTCTGGAATCGTTCAAGGCCTTCAGGGGCCGTGAACCGACCCTGGACGCGCTCCTGCGTCACCAGGGCATGCACACGGCCGAGCCGTCCCGGGGCTGAGGGCGCGCGGGGAACGGGCAAGAGCGGGCGCGACACGACCCGGCTCGCACGAGGGAACAACGAGCGACAAAGTGTTACTGACTGCCCGGGCCGGCGCATTCGGCCGGTCCGCCCAACGGATGGAGTACCCCCATGCAGTCTGAGCACCCGAACTTCGACCTCACCGCCTCCCCTTCTGCAAGCTTGGCCTCAAGCGCTGCCGCACCCTCACCCACCACCTTGTCTACCCCTTTGTCCGCTCTGGGGGCGGAGGTTGGCTACACCCCACGTACCGTGTGGCAGACGCCCCACGGGCTCGCACCGACCTTCAGCCGCAGCCGCGGCGCCCGCCTTCCCGGAGTCCCCACCCTGGTGCGTCGCTGCCTGCGCCTGATGTCCCGCCAAAGCCACTCGCAAGACAGCCCGCCGCCGTCTGCTGACGCCTGGCCACGGTGCCATCTCTCGATGCCGTCGTGACCCTCGCGTACCCTCGCGCCCCTTCCTGGATGCCCCATGAACCCCTATGACCTCGCTCAGCGGCTGATCGATCGCTTAGGCAAGCTGCTCGGCTTGCAAGCCCTGAGCCTGGAAGGCGGCACGCACAGCTGCGCCCTCGAATTCGACAACCATCTCGCGGTGACCTTCGAGTTCCACGAACCCGGTGCTCAGCTGGTGCTGACCTCACTGCTGGCGGTCCTGCCAGACGCCACCGATTCGACGGGGCCTAACGAGCCGCTGCTACGCGTACTCCTGGCGTCCAACTTTGTCGATTACCTCCAGGGTGGCAGCTTCTTCGGCCTCGAGCCCCAGTCACGCAGCCTGACCCTGATGCAGTCGCGCAGTGTCAACGAGCTGGATGACCCCAGCTTCGAGCGCCTGGTGGAAGCCTTCGTGAACAAGGCCGAACTCTGGAAGCGTCAGATCGAACAACTCCTGAGCGGAAACGTGCCCGAGGGACTGGTACTGCCCGGCACGCTGCCTGCGGCCGGCGCAGCGGCGGGCACCGCGCCAGGCCCGGCGGCCCGTCCTGCGGACGGCGCACACATCTACGGCTGATATCGACGGCTCATGACCCCGGACACGTCCGGCGGCCGCCTCAGTAGGTCAGGGTCTGCACGCCGCTGGAGGTGCCCAGCAAGCAGACCGACGCCCGCTGGTGGGCGAAGACGCCCACCGTCACCACGCCCGGCCACTGATTGACCTCCGACTCGAACCCCAGGGGATCGTTCAGAGCCAGGCCGGTGACATCCAGAATGTGCTGACCGTTGTCGGTGACCAGAGGCTGCCCGTCCTTCAGTCGCAGGCGGGCCGTGCCACCGCATGCGGCGAACTGGCGGGTGATGCGGGCCGACGCCATCGGAATGACTTCTACCGGCAGGGGAAAACGCCCCAGCACGTCCACCCGCTTGGACTCGTCGGCGATGCAGACGAAGCGCCTTGACTGGGCCGCCACGATCTTCTCGCGCGTGAGCGCAGCGCCGCCGCCCTTGATCATGCAGCCGCGACCGTCGATCTCGTCGGCGCCGTCGATGTAGACGGCCAGCTCGCCGACCGCGTTGGCGTCGAACACGGGAATGCCCAGCGCCTGCAGGCGCGCGGTAGAGACCTCGGAGCTAGAGACCGCCCCGGCAATGCGGTCCTTCATGGACGCCAGGGCGTCGATGAACTTGTTGACGGTGGAACCGGTGCCCACCCCGACGATCTCGCCGGGTACCACATAGGCCAGGGCCGCCTGGCCGACCAGCGTCTTCAATTCATCCTGAGTCACGCGACAATCCCTGGGCTAGCCGTAAAAACCGAGATTATCCATGGCCCTCCTGCCCTACGCCCTCGCCCGCTCCGTCCTGTTCCGCCTCGACGCGGAGGCCGCCCACGACCTGACCCTGCAGACGCTAGCGCGATTGCAAGGCTCGCCCCTGAAGGCTGCCTGGTCCGGCGCGCGGGTGGACGATCCGGTGGAGCTGGCTGGCCTGCGGTTTCCCAACCGGGTCGGCCTGGCCGCTGGCCTGGACAAGAACGCGCGATGCATCGACGCTTTCGCCGCCATGGGCTTTGGCTTCGTGGAGGTGGGTACGGTCACGCCCCTGGGCCAGCCGGGCAATCCCAAGCCGCGCATGTTTCGCCTGACAAAGGCCAACGCCCTGATCAACCGGCTGGGGTTCAACAACGAGGGGCTCGAGGCTTTCATTGCCAACGTGCGGCAATCTGCAGTGCGAGGCGGGGGCCAGCCCTCGCCCATCGTGCTGGGGCTGAACATCGGCAAGAACGCGGCCACCCCGATCGAGCGGGCCACCGACGACTACCTGACTGGCCTGGCAGGCGTGTACCCACACGCCGACTACGTGACGGTGAACATCTCCAGCCCCAACACGAAGAACCTGCGCGCCTTGCAAAGCGACGAGGCACTCGATGGCCTGCTGGGGGCGCTGGCGACGCGCCGAGAGGCGCTGCATGCGCAGCACGGTCGTCGTGTGCCGCTGTTCGTGAAGATCGCACCTGACCTGGACGAGACCCAGGTGACCGTGATCGCGGCCACGCTGCGGCGCCACGGCATGGACGGCGTGGTGGCCACCAACACCACCCTGGCCCGCGAGGCGGTGCAGGGCCTGCCGCATGCGCAAGAAGCCGGAGGGCTGAGCGGCGCGCCGGTGCTGCAGGCGAGCAACCGCGTGATCCGTCAATTGCGCGAGGCGCTGGGCACAGGTTTTCCCATCATCGGCGTGGGCGGCGTGCTCAGTGGCGCCGACGCGGTCTCCAAGATCGAAGCAGGCGCAGACTTGGTGCAGATCTACACCGGACTGATCTACCGGGGGCCGCAGCTGGTCACCGAGTCGGCGCAGGCACTGCGGGCGATGCGACCCCGAGCAGACTGACCAGGTACTCGCCGATCGCCAGGGCGCTGGTCAGGCCGGGCGACTCGATCCCGAACAGGTTCACCAGCCCTGGCACGCCGTGGCGTGCGGGGCCGTCGATGCGGAAATCGGGCGCGAGTTCGTCGGGTCCGTGGATCTTGGGCCGCACGCCGCTGTAGCTCGGGGCCAGGGCGCCATCAGGCAGGTCGGGCCAATAGCGCCGTACCTCGGCATAGAAACCGTCGGCGCGGCGCGGGTCCACGCTGTAGTCGATGGCCTCGGGCGTGTCCACATCCAGCCACTGCAGGTCTGGACCGAATCGGGCCTGGCCGCCCAGGTCCAGCGTAAGGTGCACACCCAGCCACGCATCGGCGGGCGCGGGATAAATGAGGCGCGAGAACGGTGCCGGGCCCGTGAGGCTGTAGTAGTTGCCCTTGCCGTACGAGGCTGCAGGAATCGTGGCCGGGTCCAGCCCCTCAAAGCGGCGCGCCAAGGCACAGGCGTGCAGGGAGGTGGCATTCACGAGAATGCGCGCGCCAAGCTGCGAGCCGTCGGCCAGGTGCACCACATGGTCACCACCGGCGGGGTCGAGCCGCGCGGAATCGACCGGGCTGGCCACGGCCACCAGCCCCCCGTGGCGCTCCAGCTCGCCCTGCAAGGCGAGCATCAGGGCGTGGCTGTCGACAATGCCGGTCGTGGGCGAGAGCAAGGCGGCGGTGCAGCGCAAGGCAGGCTCCAGCGCACGGGCCTGCGCTGCGTCCAGCCACTGCACTGGCACGCCGTTGGCGGCGGCGCGCGCCTGTAGACCTCGCAGGGCGGCCTCTTCGGCCGGGTCGTTGGCCACCACCAGCTTGCCGCAGCGGCGGTGGTCCACGCCATGGCTGGCGCACAGTTCGTAAAGCATGGCCTTGCCCTGCACGCACAGGCGGGCCTTGAGCGAGCCGGGCGCGTAAAAGAGGCCCGCGTGGATCACCTCGCTGTTGCGCGAGCTCACGCCCTGCCCGATGGCGGGCTGGGCTTCGAGCACCAGAACTTCGTGACCGGCGAGGGCCAGGGCCCGCGCAGCGGCGAGACCCACCACGCCCGCACCAACGACGATGGCGTCCACACGGTCCATGGGTCGCAGTCCTCAGTACCGGGGCGCGTCGGCCATGCGCAGGCCCGCCTGGTCCTTGGTAGAGACCAAAGGCGGCAGGTCGGGCGACAGCGGCCAGTCGATGGCCAGGTCCGGATCGTTCCAGGCCACGGTATGTTCGTCGCCAGGCGCGTAGTAGTCGGTGGCCTTGTAAAGAAAGTCTGCGACGTCCGACAGCACAAGAAAGCCGTGGGCGAAACCCGGCGGGATCCAGAGCATGCGCGGGTTGTCGGCGCTGAGTTCCACCCCAGCCCACTGGCCCAGACGTGGCGAATCGCGACGCATGTCCACCGCCACGTCAAAAACCCGGCCCGACACCACGCGCACCAGCTTGCCCTGGGGCTGCTGCAGCTGATAGTGCAGGCCGCGCAGCACGCCACGCCCCGAGCGAGAGTGGTTGTCCTGAACGAAGCGCACGGGCTGACCCACCGCTTCGTCGAAGGCGCGCTGGTTCCAGCTTTCAAGGAAGAAGCCGCGCGCGTCACCGAAAACGCGCGGCTCCAGCAGTAGCACTTCGGGCAGCCGCGTGGCGGTCACGGTCACCATGCGCGCGGGCCTTGCACCAGACCGGCCAGGTAGCTGCCGTAGCCGCTCTTGCCCAGGGCCTGCGCGAGCGCCATGAGCTGCGGGGTGTCGATCCAGCCATTGCGCCACGCGATCTCTTCGGGCGCAGCCACCTTCAGACCCTGGCGCTCCTCCAGGGTGTGAATGAACTGGCTGGCCTCCAGCAGGCTCTCATGGGTGCCAGTGTCCAGCCAGGCGAAGCCCCGGCCCATGGTCTGTACGCGCAGCTGCCCCTGATCCAGGTAATGCTGGTTGACAGTGGTGATTTCCAGCTCGCCACGGGCGGAGGGGCGCACGCTGGCCGCAACCTCGCACACGTCGGGCCCATAGAAGTACAGGCCGGTGACCGCGCAATTGCTCTTGGGATGCTCGGGCTTTTCTTCGATGGAGGTGGCGCGGCCCTGGGCGTCGAAGGCGACGACGCCATAGCGCTGCGGGTCTTTGACGTGGTAGGCGAACACGGTGGCATGGTCGGTGTCCGCATCGGCTTCGCGCAGCAGCTTGACCAGATCGTGGCCGTAGAAGATGTTGTCACCCAGCACCATCGCGCAGGGCGCGCCGGCCAGGAAGTCGCGTCCGATGATGAAGGCCTGCGCCAGACCCTCGGGCCGCGGCTGTACCGCATAGGACAGGCGCATGCCCCACTGCGAGCCATCGCCCAGGAGCTGCTCGAAGCGCGGCGTGTCCTGCGGTGTGCTGATCACGAGGACCTCGCGGATGCCCGCGAGCATCAACGTCGCCAACGGGTAATAGACCATGGGCTTGTCGTACACAGGCAACAGCTGCTTGGAGATGGCCAGCGTGGCCGGATGCAGCCGGGTGCCCGCGCCGCCGGCCAGGATGATGCCCTTGCGGGCGCTGGTGTGGGAGGTGGGAGCTTGCGTCACCCGGGCATCTTAGCCGGGTCCTCGAGCGGACCGTGACGGTGGCATCGCAGGGCCAGGCAAGTGATGTCGTCGAACTGCTCGACCCCCTGCGCATAGCGCTCGACGCGTTCGAGCATGCGCGAGATCGCCTCGCGGGCATCGGCCACTGGCCGGCCATCGAACAGGGCCGAGAGTCGGGCCTTGCCAAACTCCTGGCCTTCGGCGTTGATCGATTCGGTGATGCCGTCGGTGAAGATCAGCAGGGTATCGCCCGGTGCCAGATCGACCACACCCTGTTGGTAGCTCAGACCGGGTATGACGCCGAACGCGGTGCCGCCGGGCCCAGGCAACCATTCCAGCGCCCCCCGCGCACGCAGCAGCAGCGGCGGGGGATGTCCGGCATTGGCATAGACGAGGCGGCCGCTGGCCGGGTCGTACTGGCCGTAGAAGGTGGTGACGAACATGCTGGATTCGTTGTCGGCGCAGAGGGCCTCATTGACCTCGCGGGCGACTTCGGCGGCGGGTTGCTCGCGTTGCGTAGCGACTGCTCGCAGCAGGGTCTTGGACACCATGCCAAACAGGCCGGCGGAGATTCCCTTGCCGCTCACATCGGCCACGACCAGGCCATGCTGCCCCTGCGGCAAGGGAAAGTGGTCGTAGAAGTCGCCGCCGATGTCCTTGGCAGGCCGCATGGTGCCCCAGAGGTCGAAGCGGGCATCCTGGGGCCACAGGCGCGGGAGGATGGACTGCTGCATGCGCGCCGCGATGTCCAGCTCACGCCTGAGGCTGCCCAGTTGCAGCGATTCACGAAACACCCGCGTGACCGACTCGAACCAGGGCCGCCAGATGCGCGGCACCCGCGGCGGCGTTCGAGACTGCTGGCCGGATTCGGCCATGGCATGTCCGACGAGCCGCGTGGCCGGGCCGACGAAGCCCCGCCAGGTGAGCCCGTAAACCAGCGTCATGAGCAGGCCCAGCACCACGAGCGCCGTGCCCAGCGCGGGCCCCCGCTGCATCAGAAGGGCGCGCCAGAGCGCAGACCGGGGCACGGTGTAGACCAGTGACCAGGGGGCCGACGCCAAGGGGCGACGCACCACGATCCAGCCGGCACGCTCCACTGCCTGCCCCGCGGGTAGCGCCGCCAGGGCCTCGGGTGACGGGAGCACCTGCGGATCAAAGGCCTGCTCGAAGCGACCCGTTGTGCGCGCTACATGGGGGTCGGCCGCATGCGCCGGATGCGCCAGCACGCGCCCCTGCGCGTCGACGACAGCGACGGTGCCCAGGTCGTACCCCATGGCCGCATTGGCCTCGTTGAGGAAGTCCAGGCGCATGTCGATGGCCACCACGCCCAGGAACTCCTCGCCGTCATAGACCGGAGCGGCTACCGGGGCCAGCAGGCCCATGTCCGAGCCGCCGAAATACGGCGGGGGCCAGTACTTCTGGCGCTGCGGATTGACCGTGGGCTGCCCCAGGCGCCACATCTCGGCCTCGGGGGAGCCGGGGCGCGTGATGTGGCGCGGTGGCAGCGGATGCCAGGGGGCCTCGAAACGAAAGCCGTGGTGGGACAGGAAATGCGCGCGCGCCACCGGTGCCAGGTGAACGACCATGGCCTGCAGCTGGGGCGCGACCGCGACAACGGCACCGAGATCGCAGTAGAACGTCGGGCTGCGCTCCGCCAGCGGCGCCTCGCCCTCCAGGCGCCCACCGGCGGTGCGCCCGGCAGCAGCGTCCCAGGCAAAGTGGGCGCCGGCCTGGCGCAGCGGGCCCTCGGTGGCCAGGCGGCGGCCGGCCAGGCAGGCCTCGTGGGTGCGGTGGGTGGCGATGGCAGCGCGCAGGCTCTCGACCTGGTCAGCGGAGGCGCGCATGACGAAGTCCATGAAGCGGCCGTGCCGCTCGACCTGCGCCTGGACCTGCGCGATGTCGCCGTGCAGGTCCTGCTTCAGTTGGAACGCAAAGAAAGCAGCCAGACCCGCGACAACCACCGTGTAGGCGGTGCCGAGGGTCCAGCTGTATTCGGCGAACAGGCGCCGCTCGGGTGATTGGCGCGGTGTGGTCACCGGCCCCGCGAGTCCCGACCCCGGCATGGGTGCTTCTCCGTCTAGTGTCCCTGACGAAGAAGCATATCGAGCTAATTAAAGCCCGTTAAGTACGCATTTTGAATTTAACAAAGTGGTAAACGGGCGTTTCAGGTGCGCTCGAAGATGGCCGCAATGCCCTGGCCCCCGCCTATGCACATGGTGACCAGCGCATAGCGGCCACCGACCCTTTGCAGTTCGTAAAGCGCCTTGGTGGTGATGATCGCGCCGGTAGCCCCCACCGGGTGACCCAGGGAGATGCCCGAGCCATTGGGGTTGACGCGGACCGGGTCCAGCCCGAGTTGCTGCGTGACCGCACAGGCCTGGGCGGCAAAGGCCTCGTTGGACTCGATGACATCCAGGTCCTGCACCTTCAGGCCGGCCCGCTCCAGTGCCTTCCGAGTGGCCGGCACGGGGCCGATCCCCATGATCTTGGGGTCGACACCCGCGTGGGCATAGGCCACCAGGCGAGCCAGGGGCTTCAGGCCATGGGTGCGTACCGCCTCCGCGCTGGCCAGGACCACGGCGGCCGCACCGTCGTTGATGCCCGAGGCGTTACCGGCAGTGACGCTGCCACCCTCCTTCTTGAAGGCGGGCTTCATGCTGGCCAGGGCCGCGACGGTGGTGTCGGGCTTGACGTGTTCGTCGGTGTCGAACGCGACCTCGCCCTTTCGGGTCTTGAGCATGACCGGTACGACCTGGTCCTTGAAGCGGCCGGCGGCGATGGCGGCCGCCGCGCGCCGGTGACTCTCGGCAGCCAGTTCGTCCATCTGTTGTCGGGTGATGCCGTAGGCATCGGCCACATTTTCGGCCGTCATGCCCATGTGAATGCGATGGAAGGGGTCATGCAGGATGTTCAGCATGTAGTCGGTGAGCTGCATGTCGCCCATGCGGGCGCCCCAGCGGGCCGCCATGGCCAGGTAAGGGCCGCGCGACATGGACTCGGCCCCGCCGCCGATGGCCAGCTGTGTGTCGCCCAGCATGATCGATTGCGCCGCGGAGACGATGGCCTGCAGGCCCGAACCGCACAGGCGGTTCACGTTGAACGCGGGGACTTCCTGGGGCAGGCCGGCCTGCATGGCGGCCACCCGACTCAGGTAGGCGTCGCGCGGCTCGGTGGGGATCACGTTGCCCATGGCCAGGTGGCCGACGGCATCGGCCGGTACGCCGCTGCGTTCCAGAGCGGCGCGCACCGCAGTGGTGGCCAGGTCGGACAAGGGGGTGTCCTTGAGGCTGCCGCCGAATGTACCGATGGCGGTGCGGGCGGCCGAGACGACGAAGACATCGGAAGGGGTCATGCCTGTGCTCCTGCAATTGGGGTTGGAAGACCCGGGTGGAACCGCCGGGCCCCGAACTTTACAACCGCGCGAGCAGCCCGCGCGCGGCCAGATTGGCGAAGAAGGCCTGCAAGCCAAAGCGCCAGGGCGGCGCCGATTCGCTGTGGGTGACCTCGTTGCACAACTCACCCAGATGAGGGCTGCGAATACGAACGACATCGCCCAGCTTGTGGGTGAAGCCTGCGCCCGGGCGATCGCGGTCCTGAATGGGCGCGAACAGGGTGCCGGTGAACAGCATGAAGCCGTCGGGGTACTGGTGGGCCGCGATGGTTTGTGACACGAGTTCGGTGGGGTCGCGGCTGATGCGGGCCAGGTTGTTCAGGCCTTCGAGCACAAAGCTGTCGGGGCCGTCCACACGCAGGTCCACCGTCTCCTGGCGCAGGTCGTCCAGGCTGAAGGTCTCGTCAAACAGGCGAATGAAGGGGCCAATGGCGCAGGAGGCGTTGTTGTCCTTGGCCTTGCCCAAAAGCAGCGCGCTGCGGCCTTCGATGTCGCGCAGGTTGACGTCGTTGCCCAGGCTGGCACCCACGATGCGGCCATGGCTGTCCACCGCGAGGACGACCTCGGGCTCCGGATTGTTCCAGGCCGAATCGCTGCGGATGCCGACCTGCGCGCCGGTACCCACCGCCGCCAGCACGGGCGCCTTGGTGAAGACCTCCGCATCGGGGCCGATGCCCACCTCCAGGTACTGAGACCACAGGCCCTGGTCTTGCAACAGCTTCTTCAGGGCCATGGCCTGCGGCGAGCCCGGACGGACCGCCTTGAGGTCCTGGCCGACGGTGGCCTCGACCTGACTGCGAATGGAGTGGGCCCGGGCTGCGTCGCCACCGGCGCGCTCCTCGATCACGCGCTCGATCAGGCTGGTGGCGAAGGTGACGCCGGCGGCCTTGATCACCTGCAGGTCGCAGGGTGCCAGGAAATGCGCGTGCGCCTCGCTCGCCCCCGGCTGCACGCTCGCGGCCAGCAGGTCCGCCAGGCTGCCCAGACGCTCGCCCTTCGCAGCGCGCACGCAGGCCACCGCATCAGGCAGGTCCAGCAGGCCGCTCATGGTGGGGAAGGAAGCAGACAGGTCATACACGCCATCGGCACGCACCACGGCGACCGAGGGCCCGGGCACCGAGCCCAGGGGAGACCAGACGCGGGCCAGCAGAGTGCCGGCGCAGCCGTCATCGGGCAGGCAACGGGAAGAATCGAGCTTCATCGGGAATCGGCAATCGGAAAGAGAAAGGGAGGATCAGACGGGAAGGCCGACCTTGACCGCCGCCGCCTGGATCTCGCCCCAGGTGCTGGCGTCGATGCGGATACCCTCGCGCTCGCGCCGGGCGCGCGCCGCGCGTTCAGGATCGCCGGCGATCTGCACCGCCTCAACGCCCTCGGCGGTCGGGGCGTGCCGCAGCCAGTCGACGAAGGCCACGCCCTCGCGCTCGAAGGCCTCGCGGGTACCCAGGCGGTCCGGGTCGATGAGGATCGTGAGCATGCCGTTGTAGACGGCGCGTTCGCCGCCATGCGTGCGGTGCCAGGTGCCCATGCCGGTCAACGCGCCTGCGAGCAGCTCGCAGGCCACCGCAAGCCCATAGCCCTTGTGCTCGCCGAAGGTCAGGAGTGCGCCCAACACATTGCCACGTATGCCGGGAGTCTGCGGCACGACGACCACGCCGGGGTCGGTGGTGGGTCGGCCATCGGGGTCGATGACGTAACCGGGCTCCACCGTGCGGCCCTCGTTATGGGCCACGCGCATCTTGCCCTGGGCCACACGGCTGGTGGCGAAATCGAGCACGAAGGGCGGCTGACCGGCGATCGGGATGCCGATGCAGCAGGGATTGGTGCCAAAACGACCGTCGGCACCGCCCCAGGGCGCGACCGCCGGAATGGCCGCCACGTTCACGAAGTGCATTGAAACCAGACCTGCCTGCACCGCCATCTCGGCCCAGTGACCGATACGCCCGATGTGGTGCGCATTGGCCAGCGTCATGATGCAGCTGCCGTGGGCGCGGGCGCGCTCGATGCCCAGGTGCATCGCCTGCTCGCCCACCACCTGGCCAAAACCACGCTGGCCGTCCA
>JBEEIS010000097.1:0-6520 GCA_041169755.1 Pseudomonadota bacterium
GGCATCGTGGCCCAGGACGCGCAGCACAAGTTCTTCCGCCTGGGCGTGCACACCGCCGCCTGCAGCGACGGGCACCTGCAGGTCATGAGCGCTTCGCTTCTGCGCGAAGGCGACTGCGTGGTGATCTTCTCAAACTCGGGCCGCACCCGCGACCTGATGGACGCCTGCGACATCGCGCGCCGGCGCGGCGCCACCACCCTCGCGGTCACCGCCAGCGGCTCGCCCCTGGCCGGCGCCGCGCAGATCCACCTGGCCGCTGACCACCCGGAAACCTATGACCGCTACAGCCCCATGGTGTCGCGCCTGCTGCACCTGGTGATCGTGGACGTGCTGGCCACCTGCGTGGCCCTGCGCATCGGGAGCGACACGCTACAGCCGATGCTCAGTGAGGTGAAGGACAACCTGCGCAGCAAGCGCTACACCTGAGGGCCCATCGCCCCCGAGTCAGAGCCGGCCTTCGGCGACCGCGTGGCAGGCCACCTTCACGCCCTGCAATTCCTGCAGGACCGGGCGCTCGGTACGGCAACGCTCATTGGCATGCGGACAGCGCGGATTGAAGGCGCAGCCCGCGGGCGGATTGAGCGGGTTGGGTACCTCGCCCTGCACCGGCGTGCGGGCCCGCCCGGTGTCGCGCATCTTCGGAATCGCGTCCAGCAGCATGCGTGTGTAGGGATGACGCGGGTGTGCGAACAGCTCGCGCTTGTCCGCCAGTTCGACCAGCCGGCCCAGGTACATCACGCCCACCTGGTCGCTCACATGGCGCACCACCGCGAGGTTGTGCGAGATGAACAGGTAGGTCAGGCCCTGCTGGCGCTGCAGGTCCTTCATGATGTTCAAAACCTGAGCCTGCACCGACACATCCAGCGCCGAGGTCGGCTCGTCGCACACCAGGAAGTCGGGCTGGGTGGCCAGCGCACGCGCGATGGAGATGCGCTGGCGCTGCCCGCCCGAGAACTGGTGCGGGTACTTGATGCGGTCCTGCGGCGACAGGCCGACCGACTGCAAGAGGGCGTCGACTCGCTCACGCAGGGCCGCAGGGTCGGTCACCAGGCCGTGTTCGCGCAGGGGCTCGCCCACGATGTCTTCCACCAGCCAGCGCGGGTTGAGGCTGGCGTAGGGGTCCTGGAAGATCATCTGGATGCGCCGGCGCAACTGGCGACCCTGCGGGGTCTTGAAAGCGGCGTGTGCGTCCTGCCCGTCAAACGTCAAGCCGCCCCGCGTGGGCGCGTACAGACCCACCAGCAGCCGCGCCACCGTGCTCTTGCCACACCCGGATTCGCCCACCAGCGCCAGGGTCTGCCCGCGCGCGATGTCAAAGCTCACGCCGTCCACCGCGTGCAGCAGCTGGCGCGGCTTGCGCTCGATCACGCGATTGAGCCAGGGTGCGGAGACGTCGAAGGTCTTGGCCAGGTCGCGGGCCTGAACCAGAGCGGTCGAAGCGGTGTTCGTCATGCGGGCACCTGGGCGGTGGCGTCGTGCAGCCAGCAGGCCGCGCGGGTGGCGTCCGCCTGCAGCAGCTCGGGGCGCTGCGACAGGCATCGGTCAAAGGCACGCGGGCAGCGCGGGTTGTAGGCGCAGCCGGCGGGAATGGCGTTCAGGCGCGGCATGGCGCCATCGATCTGGTTCAGGCGCTCGCGCTCCTCGGTGATGTCGGGGATCGCGGCCATGAGGCCGGCCGTGTAGGGGTGGGCGGGCTGATGGATCACGTCATGCACCGGGCCGATCTCGGCGATGCGCCCCGCGTACATCACCGCCACGCGGTCGCAGGTCTCGGCAATCACGCCCATGTCGTGGGTGATCAGCATCACCGCGGCGCCGCGCTCGCGGCACACGCGTTTGAGCAGCTGGATGATCTGCGCCTGGATGGAGACATCCAAGGCGGTGGTGGGTTCGTCGGCCACGATCAGTTGCGGCTCGGCGGCCAGGGCCAGCGCGATCACCACCCGCTGGCGCATGCCGCCCGAGAACTGGTGGGGATAGTGGTCGATGCGTTCGGCCGCGGCGGGAATGCCGGTGTCCTCCAGCAGCGCGATGGCGCGCCGGCGCGCCTCCTCGGCGTCCACCGGCAGGTGGGCGCGGATGGTCTCGGTCAGTTGCCGCCCCACGGTGTAGAGCGGGTTCAGCGAGGTGAGCGGATCCTGAAAGATCGCGCCGATCTTGCGACCGCGGATGTGCCGCATGGCCTCATGCGGCAGGTGGTCGATGCGCTGGCCTTCCAGCAGGATCTCGCCCGAGGCGATGCGCCCAGGCGGCTCCAGCAGGCCGATGATGGACGCGCCGGTGAGCGACTTGCCCGCGCCGGATTCACCCACCACACCCAGCACCTCGCCAGGCGCGATGTCAAAGGAAATGCCGTCCAGCGCACGCAGCGTGCCGCGGCGGCTGGGAAATTCGACGACGAGGTTTCGGACAGACAGAAGCGTCATCTGAGTCTTGGATTCAAGGCGTCGCGCAGCCAGTCACCGAGCAGGTTCACCGACAGCGCGATCAGCACCAGCATCAGGCCGGGAAACAGCGTGATCCACCACTCACCCGAGAACAGGTAATCGTTACCCACCCGAATCAAGGTGCCCAGCGAAGGCGACGTCGGCGGCACGCCCACACCCAGAAAGGACAGCGTGGCCTCGGTGATGATGGCGGTGGCCACATGGATGGTGGCCAGCACCAGCACCGGGCCGAGCACGTTCGGCAGCACATGGCGCGCCATGATGCGCAGCGGCGCCACACCGGTCACGCGCGCGGCCTGCACATATTCCTTGTTGCGCTCCACCAAGGTGGAGCCGCGCACGGTACGGGCATATTGCACCCAGCCCGTGAGCGTGATGGACACGATCAGCACGCCAAACGCCACCGATTCGTGCGCGTTCGGAAAGAGCGCCCGCCCGACCCCTGCGATCAGCAGCGCCACCAGGATCGGCGGAAAGGACAGCATCACATCGCACAGGCGCATCAGGAAGGTGTCGATCCAGCCCCCGCGAAAACCCGCCAGCAGCCCCAGCGCCACGCCGATCACCATGGACAGCAGCACCGAGGTGATCCCGACCACCAAGGAGATGCGCGCGCCATACATCAGCGCCGAGAGAATGTCGCGGCCCTGATCGTCGGTGCCCAGGAGGTATTTCAGGCGGCCTTCGGCCTCCCAGGCGGGCGGCAGGCGGGCATCGCTCAGTTCCAGCGTGGTGAGGTCGAAGGGGTTGTGCGGCGCGATCCAGTTCGCGAAGGCGGCACCGACGATGCAGACCAGGGCGATCGCCGCCGCGACCATCGCCACGGGCGAGGTGCGAAAGCTGTGGCCCACATCGCTGTCCAGCCAGCGCGCGATCATTGACTTCATGGAGCGTGCCGCGGCCTCAGGGGTTTACTTCTTGACCGTGATCCACTTGAACGGCATGAAGTTGT
Source organism: Pseudomonadota bacterium (assembly GCA_041169755.1). Taxonomy (GTDB): domain Bacteria; phylum Pseudomonadota; class Gammaproteobacteria; order Burkholderiales; family Burkholderiaceae_C; genus Ramlibacter. Next base: position 3,400 of record JBEEIS010000097.1, read on the forward strand.
CCGCCAGCTGCACGAGGTCGACCTTGCGGCTCACGCCCCAGGCCAGGGCCTGCTGGTGCAGCGGCAGATGGCCGATGTCCTCGGAATGCAGCTTGAAGGCCTCCTTGATCATGGCGTCGCGCTTGGCCTTGTCGGTCTCGGACTGGATCTTCTGGGTCAACTCGTCGACCTTGGGGTTGCAATAGCTGCCCAGGTTGAACTGGCCAGTGCCCTTGTCGTCCACGCAGCGCATGAGGGCGTTGAGCGCGTTGTGCGCGTCGTAGGTGCCGGGGGTCCAGCCCAGCATGTAGAAGCTGGTGTCGCGGCGCAGGACCTTGGGGAAGTAGGTGCCCTTGGTCTCGGCCACCAGGTTGATCTTCACGCCCACGCGCGCCAGGTTGGCGGCCACCGCCTCGCAGATCTGGCCGTCGTTGACATAGCGGTCATTGGGGCAGTTCAGGGACACCTCGAAGCCGTTGGGGTAGCCCGCATCCGCCAGCAGCTTCTTGGCGGCGTCGACGTTGTACGGCAGGCGGGTGTTGAGGTCTTGTGCAAAGCCGTTGATGCCGGGGCCCACCATCAGCGCGGTGGGGTTGGAAGCGCCGCGCATCACGGTGCGCTTGATGCCCTCGATGTCGATGGCCTGGTAGAAGGCCTGGCGCACCCGCTTGTCCTTGAAGGGGTTCTTGCCCTTCACGTTGGAGTACTGGAGCTCGTCGCGCTTTTGGTCCATGCCCAGGAAGATGGTGCGCAGCTCGGGCCCGGTGATGGCGCGCACACTGGGGCTGGCGTTGACGCGGGCCACGTCCTGCACGGGCACCGGCTCCATCACATCCACTTCGCCCGAGAGCAGGGCCGCCACGCGGGTGGCATCGTTGCCGATCGGGGTGTAGATCACCTCGGTGACGTTGCCCTCGATCTTGCCCCAGTAGTTGCCATTGCGAGAGAAGGTGGTGCGCACATTGGGCTGACGCTCGCGCACGCGGAAGGGGCCGGTGCCGTTGGCGCGGAACGACGCGGCGTTCTCGATGCCCTTGCGGCGGTCCACCGGGCGCGTGGCCTGGTTGGCCTCGCTCCACTTCTTGCTCATGATGTAGACCAGCGAGATCACGTCCGGCAGGATGGGGAACGGCGCCTTGGTCTCGATCTCCACCACGTGGTCGTTGATCTTGCGCACTTCCTTGATGTCGTTGGTGTAGCTGCGCATGTCGGAACCCTCGCCGGCCGCCCGCGCGAAGGTAAAGATCACGTCGTCGGCGGTGAAGGGCGTGCCGTCATGGAACTGCACGTTCTTGCGCAGCTCGAATCGCCACACGGTGGGCGAAGGCTGCTTCCACGCAGTCGCCAGCATGGGTGCCAGCGACAGGTCCTTGTTGCGGCCCACCAGCGGCTCATAGACGTTGCCGGTCACGGACAGCTGCAGGGATTCGTTCAGCGAGTGCGGGTCCATCGACAGCGCATCACCCTGGTTGGCGATGCGTACGGTCTGGGCGACGGCGCCCAGGCTGGCAGCCGCAGCGGCCGCAATGAGGGCCATGCGCAGGGTACGGATTCCGATTTTCATGGGTCGCTCTCCTCGTGTGTGAAAGTGGGTCGGACGAAAGGCGCTCAGGCCGGCGCCAGGGGCAGGGACTGCTCGATGAGGCCGGCATGCAGCGCCGCGCCCAGGGGCAGGATCTCGTCGTTGAAGTCGTAGCGGGTGTTGTGCAGCATGCAGCTGCCCTCCCCGCCCTGGCCGATGCGCAGGTAGGCGCCGGGCTTGGCCTGCAGCATGAAGGAGAAGTCCTCCGCGCCCATGCTCGGCTCCAGGTCGCGCGTCACCTGCTCGGAGCCCACCAGGCTGGCGGCCACATCGGCGGCGAACTGCGCCTCGCGGGCGGAATTGATGGTGGCCGGGTAGATGCGTTCGTAGTGCACGGTGGCCGTGGCGCCAAAGCCCTGGGCCACCGCGCTGCACAACTCGGTGAGGCGCCGCTCGACCAGGTCCTGCACCTCGGGTCGAAAGCTGCGCACCGTGCCCGAGAGGACGGCCTTGCCGGGAATCACGCTGAAGGCCTGCAGGTCACCCGCCTGCATCGCGCACAGGCTGATCACGGCGCCGTCGATGGCCCGCACATTGCGCGAGATGATGCTCTGGGCTGCGGTGATGATGTGCGCCGCCACGAGCACCGGGTCCACCGCCAGGTAGGCATGGCCACCATGACCGCCCTGGCCCGTGACTTCGATGGTCACGCGATCGGCCGCCGCCATCATGGGGCCGGGGTGGGTGCCGATGGTGCCGGGGCGCATCGCGGGCCAGTTGTGCATGGCGTAAACCGATTCCACCGGGAAGCGGTCGAACAGGCCGTCGTTCACCATGGCGCGCGCGCCGGCATAGCCCTCTTCGCCCGGCTGGAAGATCAGGACCGCCGTGCCCTTGAACTGGCGCGTCTCGGCCAGGTAGCGGGCCGCGCCCACCAGCATCGCAGTGTGGCCGTCGTGGCCGCAGCCATGCATCAGACCGGGGCGCGTCGAGCGCCAGGGCATCTCGCCAGCTTCGGCCATGGGCAGGGCGTCCATGTCGGCGCGCAGGCCCACCATGCGCGGGCCCGGCTCGCGCCCGTGGATCACGCCGACCACACCTGTCTTGCCGATACCGGTGTGCACTTCATCGACGCCACACAGGCGCAGGGCCTGCTCCACGCGGCCGGCGGTATAGACCTCTTCGAAGCCCAGTTCGGGGTGGGCGTGCAAGTCGCGCCGCAGGGCGGTGAGCTCGGGGTGGAACCGCGCGATGTGCGCGAACGCGCGCCCGCCCACCTGCAGGCGCGGTGCGTCGGGCGCTGCCCCGCGTGTGACGTCTGTGCTTTTGGCGATCGACCCCATGGCCTCAATGCCCTCCCGCCCGCTCGACGCGCAGGCGCGGGTCGACGGCGAAATACAGCAGGTCGACGATCAGGTTGATCGTCACGAAGATCAGGGCGATCAGGCACAGGTACGCCGCCATCACCGGGATGTCGGCGAAGGTGACGGCCTGGATAAAGAGCAGGCCCATGCCGGGCCACTGGAACACCGTCTCGGTGATGATGGCAAACGCGATCAGGCCGCCCAGTTGCAGCCCGGTGATGGTCATCACCGGCACCAGTGTGTTCTTCAGGGCGTG
>JBEEIS010000098.1:0-5285 GCA_041169755.1 Pseudomonadota bacterium
AAGAAATTCGTGGCCGCCGAGATTGCCAAATGGAGCCCGGTCATCAAGGCTGCCGGCGTGTACGCCGACTGACCCTGTCCTTGCCGGACACCGAGGCCGCCTGCGGGCGGCCTTTTTCATGGCACTGCCGTTACCCCTCATAGGCAACCGGGCCGGGCGCTGGCAGCATGGCTCGGTTCCAGCCTGTCCAAGGAGTACCCGCATGCACGACGCCTTCTCGTTCCGCCGCCGCCATCTCCTGGCCGCCCTCGGTGCTGGCCTGGCCAGTCCCCTGGCCTTTGCGCAGGGCGCCTGGCCGAATCGGCCGGTGCGCATCGTCGTGCCCTTCCCGCCGGGCGGCACCACCGACATCCTGGCGCGTGCGCTGGCCCCAGAGCTCGCGCGCGCCCTGGGCCAGTCCTTCGTGGTGGAAAACCGCGCAGGCGCCGGCGGCAACATCGGCGCCGAGCTCGTCGCCAAATCGCCCAACGACGGCTACACCCTCCTCATGGGAACCGTCGGCACGCACGGCATCAACCGCGCCCTCTACGACAAGCTGCCCTACGACCCGATCAAGGACTTCGTGCCGGTCTCGATGATGGCCGGCGTGCCCAACGTCATGGTGGTCAACGCCGACAAGGCACGCAGCCTCAACATCAACAACGTGAGGGACTTCATCCGCCATGCCAAGGCCAACCCCGGCCGGATGAACATGGCCTCCAGCGGCAACGGCACCTCGATCCACCTGGCTGGCGAACTGTTCAAGAGCATGACCGGGACCTTCATGGTGCACTTCCCGTACCGAGGCTCGGGTCCGGCGCTGCTGGACATGCTCTCGGGCAACATGGACGTGATGTTCGACAACCTGCCGTCCTCGATGCCGCACATTCGCTCGGGCAAGCTCAAGGCGCTGGCGGTGACCAGCCTGGAGCGCTCGGTGGCTCTGCCCGACGTCCCCACCGTCGAAGAGGCCGCAGGACTCAAGGGGTTTGATGCGAGCTCCTGGTTCGGACTGCTGGCGCCGGCGGGCACGCCCGCCGACACCGTGAACCGGCTGCAGCAGGAAGTGGCCAAGGCCCTGGCCACGCCCGTGATGAAGGAAAAGCTTGCGGCCCAGGGTGCCATTGCCAGCGGCAACACACCCACGGAATTCGCGCGCTTCATCGATGCCGAGCACCGCAAGTGGGCGCAGGTGGTCAAGGCCTCCGGCGCGAAGGTGGACTGAGGACCCGCAGGCTGAAAGGGGCCTACACGCCCCAGACGATGTCGACCGCCGCCTGCTCGCAGCGGCGCAACATGTCGATGAGAGGCATGGCGCGATGTCGCAGGGTGATGGCCTCCTGCGCCTGCAGCTCGTGCCCCGCGCGGCGAGCCTCCTCGACCTCGGCCTGTCGCTGCGCCTCGTCATCAGCGATGGCGCGCTCGAGGGCGGCTGCAGCAGCCGCCATCTCGGGCACCTGAATGATCCCGCGCGGCCCCGGCGCCTTGCCGATGATCTGCAACATGCGTCGCCCATTGGGCTCGAGCATGATCAGGTCGCCGGTGACTTTGGACTTGAACTTGTAAAGCATGGCGGGGTGTGCAGATGTTCGCGGCTGAACGGGTAATCCGATTGTGCGCCAGGCAACCTTCCGTGCGTCACATCGCCTGTGGGCCGGGCCGCCACGATCTGGTGCAGGGCGAGCCAGCCCCGCTCGAAGGCCATGGCGCAACCGGCCAGGTACAGGCGATAGGCGCGCAATACCCGTGGGGCCGATGACGCGCCGGCGTGAACCTGCAAGGCCTGCCGCGCGTCGTCCAGCCGCGACTCCAACCGATCCGACCAGGCCCATAGCGTGCGTGCGTAGTGCGGCCGCAGGTTTTCGACATCCACCATTTCCAGGCCGGCACCCGCCAAGTGCCCCAGCACCTCGTGCACCGGCAGCAGCTCGCCGCCAGGGAAGATGTAGCGGCCGATGAATGCACTCAACCCCGGGTCGATCCGGCCCGGCGGCGTGCGGGTGGCAGTGATGCCGTGATTCATCACCAGACCGCCCGGGCGCAGCAGGCGTGCGATCTTCGCGAAGTAGCCGTCCATGCGCGCTTGGCCCACATGCTCGAACATACCGACCGAGGCGATCTTGTCGTAGGGCTGTGATTCGTCCAGGTCACGGTAGTCCATGAGGTCGACGCGCACCTGGCCGCGCAGGCCCTGTGCCTCGATCAGCCGCGTCACATGGGCATGCTGGTTGCGCGAGAGGGTGATGCCGTGCGCCCGCGCCCCATAGTGCTGCGCTGCCCACAGCAGCAACCCACCCCATCCCGCACCGATGTCCAGGAAACGCTCGCCAGGGCGCAGCATCAGCTTGCGGCAGATCAGATCGAGCTTGGCCTCTTGAGCCTGGGCCAGGCGGGTCTCGTCCCCGTCACCGAAGTAGGCGCAGGAATACACCCGGCGCGGGTCCAGCCACAGCGCATAGAACGCATCGCCGACGTCGTAATGGAATTGGATCTGGCGCGCGTCGCGCAGACGGGTGTGGACCACCATCGAACGCAGTCGAGCGAGCCAGGGGGTCCATCCCCGGGGCGGGGGTCCTTCGGGAGCCGCGGGCAGCAGACCAGCGACCGCCTGCATCACCGGACGCATCGCGCCCTCCAGCAACGCCCGGCCTTCGACCACGTCGGCCGCCAGCGCCCCGAGGCGGCCGGCGGCCAGTGCGGCCAACGAAGACCGGCGAGTGAGGACCAGCGTCACCTCAGGATCGCACGGACCCAGTCGCACACCGCCCGGCAAGCGCAGGGCCAGCCGGACCGGAAGCATCTCGACGCGAGGCGCCAGACTGCGGACCAGAGATTTCATGCGCGAATTGTTTAGGGCAGGTGTCGCGGACGGCCTGCCAGTCCGGTCTGAGATCGGGTAGGACAAGGGCGTGGACGCGGTCGCGTGGCCTCGTTCGAGGCGCCGCACGCAAGCTGTCACGCTGCATGCGGATGGCCGCGCGACAGTGTGCCGCTCCCCATAATCCGGCGATGCCCGCCTATTCCTTCGAAGCCTTGGATAGCCAGGGCACAACCCGCAAGGGCATCGTGGAAGCCGACAGCGCCCGGGCTGCGCGCGGCATGCTGCGTACGCAATCACTGGTGCCGCTGCAGGTGCGTCCGGTGGTCACCGGCGCTGCGGGCGCGCGGGCAGGCGTCTGGGCCTGGGGCGCGCGCTCCGTGTTCTCGGCCACGGGTCTGGCTGTCTGGACCCGACAGCTTGCCGGACTGGTCGCGGCGGGACTGCCCCTGGAGCGCGCCCTCACGGCGTTGGCCGATGAAGCCGACGACGAACGCCAACGGGCACTGGTCGCCGCCCTGCGGGCTGAAGTCAACGCGGGCTCGCCCTTCGCCAAGGCGCTGGCGCAGTACCCGCGCGAGTTCTCCGAGGTCTACATGGCGGTGGTGGCCGCGGGCGAACACAGCGGCCAGCTGGGGGTGGTGCTCGAGCGGCTGGCCGAAGACCTCGAGGCCGGTCAGGCCCTCAAGACCCGCCTGATCGGCGCGGCCCTGTACCCGGCCATCGTCACGCTGGTCGCGATCGCCATCGTGCTGTTCCTGGTCACCTATGTGGTGCCGCAGGTCGCGGCCGTGTTCGCCGGCAGCCAACGCGCCCTGCCCTTTCTCACGTCCGCCATGCTCGCCATCAGCGCTGCGGTGCGCGGCGGCGGGCTGTGGATGCTGGCCGTCCTCGCGGCAGGCGTGACCGGGCTGCGCCTGGCCTTGCGCAACCCCGGATTTCGCGAACACTTCGACGCGGCCTGGCTGCGCCTGCCCCTGGTGGGTCGGCTCGCGCGCGGCTACAACGCGGCGCGCTTTGCCAGCACCCTGGCCATGCTGGCGGCGGGGGGCGTTCCCATCCTGAAGGCCCTCCAGGCCGCCGGCGAGACCCTGAGCAACCGCTCCATGCGCGCCGACGGCTTGGACGTGCTCGTGCTGGTGCGCGAAGGCGCGCCCCTGGCCTCGGCCCTGGCCCAGAAGCCGCGCTTTCCGGGTCTGCTGGCCATGTTCGCCCGCCTGGGCGAGCAGACCGGCCAGCTGCCCACCATGCTCGATCGCGCAGCCCACCAGCTCTCGGCCGAGGTGCAACGGCGAGCCCTCACCCTGGCCACCCTCCTGGAGCCCCTGCTGATCGTGACCATGGGCCTGGTGGTCATGCTCATCGTGCTTGCGGTACTCTTGCCCATCATCCAACTCAACCAATGGGTAAGGTCATGACCCCCACGCTGGTCACTTCGTGCACCTCACGGCCCCCTCGGGGGGCGCCATCCGCCATAGGGCGGCCCGTCGGCGTCTGACATGAGCGTCACCCTCGAAAACAAGCTCGTGGTCGCGATCTCCTCGCGGGCGCTGTTCAACTTCGAAGAAGAGAACCGCATCTTCGAAAGCGGTGACCCGGGCGCCTACATGGCCCTGCAGCTGCAGCGTCTGGACCTGCCGGCGCGTCCCGGCATCGCCTTTTCCCTGATCAAGAAACTGCTGGCGTTCAACGAGCCGGGCCAGCAGCGGGTGGAGGTGGTGATCCTCTCGCGCAACGACCCGGTCTCTGGCATGCGCATCTTCCGCTCGGGCCATGCCAACGAAATCAAGCTCGAGCGCGGCGTGTTCACCCAGGGCCGTCCGCCCTTTCGCTACCTCAAGCCGCTGGGCGCGCACCTGTTCCTCTCGGCCAACGCCGAAGACGTGCGCGAAGCGCTCAACGCCGGCTTTCCGGCGGCGCGCGTGCTGACCGAATCGGTGCTCGCGGGCAACAACTACCCGAATGAAGTGCGTATCGCCTTCGACGGCGACGCGGTGCTGTTTTCCGACGAAGCCGAGCGCGTGTTCCAGGCCCAGGGCCTGGACGCGTTTCAGCAGCACGAGCTGAGCAAGGCCACCCATCCCTTGCCGGAGGGGCCCTTCAAGCCGCTGCTCGCGGCCCTGCACCGCCTGCAGCAGGCGGGCGGTCCCGGCATGCGCATACGCACCGCACTGGTCACTGCGCGCAGCGCTCCCGCGCACGAGCGGGCCATCCGCACGTTGATGGACTGGAACATTCAGGTGGACGAGGCCATGTTCCTGGGCGGACTGCCCAAGGGCGAGTTCCTGCGCGAGTTCGAGCCGGATTTCTTCTTCGACGACCAGACCGGCCACGTCACCCATGCCGCGCGGCATGTGCCGGCCGGGCATGTGGCGGCGGGCATCGTCAACGACGGCTGAACATCAACCAGGAGCGCGCACGATGGGCAAGGGACTCGGCAAGAAGGACTACCTCGAAGCGCTCGAGCCGCTGCAGCTCGAACTCAAAG
>JBEEIS010000099.1:0-11095 GCA_041169755.1 Pseudomonadota bacterium
GCGCGCCGGCAAATTCAGGCCAGCAGCGCCCGCACGATGGCCGCTGAATGCGGGCTGGCCACCGTTTCCACGAAGTGCGTGAAGTCGCCGTGCGCGTCGTCGTCGGCGCGGTCGGAGATGGTGCGCACCGCCGCATAGGCCACGCCGTAGTCGTGGCAGACCTGCGCAATCGCAGCGCCTTCCATTTCCACCGCCAGCGCTTCGGGCAGTTCGGCCTGCAGGGCACGGGCCTCGGCGGTGGTGGAGACAAAGCGATCGCCGCTCACGATCAGGCCGCGGTGCAGGGTCGCAGCGGGCAGGGCCCGGTGCGCCGCATCCGCCAGGCGCTGCGTGAGCGCGACGTGAGTGGCAAAGCGCGAGCGGCCGTACAGCGGCACCTCATGGCGCGGGAAGATCGGCGAGGCGTCTAGGTCGTGCTGCAGGAAGGTGTCGGCCACGACCACGTCGCCCACACGCACGCCAGGACCCAAGCCGCCGGCCACGCCGGTGAAGACGATCTCGCGCACGCCGAAATGCTCGATGAGGGCGGTGGCGGTGGTGGCCGCAGCCACCTTGCCGATGCGACACAGCACCGCGATCACCTCGTGGCCATGCAGGTGGCCGCGCCAGAACTCGCGGCCGGCGACGACGGTCTTGTGTTCGTCCGGCAGCAGTGCAAGCACCGCGGCCAGCTCCTGGTGCATCGCGGCGACGATCGCCAGGGGTGCTGTCATGCGCTCAGGATCATGAGCGCCGCCGGGCCGCCCCAAGGCGCGAAGGCCCCCTCGGGGGGCAGGAAGCCACACGCAGTGGGCTGACGTGGGGGCTCACGTCTTGTCGCGAAGCTCACGCCGCAGGATCTTGCCCACCTGGGTCTTGGGCATCTCGGCGCGGAACTCCACCACCTTGGGCTGCTTGTAGCCGGTGAGGTTGGCCTTGCAGTACTCGCGCACCTGGGCCTCGGTGAGGGACGGGTCCTTCTTGACGATGACGAGCTTGACCGCCTCGCCGGTCTTGTCGTCGGCCACGCCGACCACCGCGCACTCGAGCACGCCAGGCAGTTGGGCGACGACCTCCTCGACCTCGTTGGGGTAGACGTTGAAGCCGGAGACCAGGACCATGTCCTTTTTGCGGTCGACGATCTTGAAATAGCCGCGTTCGTCCATGAAGCCGATGTCGCCGCTCTTGAAGTAGCCGTCCGGCGTCATGACCTTGGCGGTTTCGTCGGGGCGCTGCCAGTAGCCGGCCATGACCTGCGGGCCCTTGATGGCGATCTCGCCATGCTGGCCCAACGGTACGTCGTTGCCGGCGTCGTCGAGGATCTTCATCCAGGTGGACGGGATCGGCACGCCGATGGTGCCGCTGAACTCGGTGGCGGTGACCGGGTTGCAGCTGGCCGAGGGCGCGGTCTCGGACAGGCCGTAGCCTTCGCAGATCGGGCAGCCGGTCTTCTCCAGCCAGAGCTTGGCCACCGCGCTTTGCACCGCCATGCCACCACCCACCGAGACCTTGAGGTTGCCCCAGTTGACGGTGTGAAAGTCGGGGTGGTTGGCCAGACCGTTGAACAAAGTGCTGACCGCAGGGAAGCTGTGGAAGGTGTGCTTGGAAAGCTCCTTGAGCACCGCCGGCAAATCACGCGGGTTCGGGATCAGGATCAACTTGCCGCCATAGCGCATGGACAGCATCATCCCCACGGTGAACGCGAAGATGTGATACAGCGGCAACGCGCACACGCCGGTGGCCTGTTCACCCTCGGGAATGCGCTTCATGACCGGTTCGTTCCAGACCTCGGACTGAAGCACGTTGGCAATGACGTTGCGATGCAGGAGCACCGCACCCTTGGAAACGCCGGTGGTGCCGCCGGTGTACTGCAGCACCGCGATGTCGTCGGGGCCCAAAGCGGGCCGCTGCAGGGTCGCGCGCTCACCGCGCGCCAGGGCGTCGTTGAAGCGGACCGCGCCGGGCAGCGAATATGCTGGCACCAGCTTCTTCACGTTGCGCACCACGTAGTTGACGATGGCGCCCTTCAGAAGCCCCAGTCGGTCGCCCATCGACGCCAGGACCACATGCTTGACCGGCGTGTTGGCGATGCATTGCTGCAAGGTGGCCGCGAAGTTCTCGATGATGACGATGGCCCGGGCGCCCGAGTCGCGCAGCTGGTGCTCGAGCTCGCGCGGTGTGTAGAGCGGGTTGACGTTGACCACGACGAAGCCCGCGCGCAGGATGGCCGCCACGGCCACCGGGTACTGCGGCACGTTGGGCATCATGACCGCCACGCGGTCGCCCTTGGCCAGCCCCAGGCCCTGCAGGTAGGCCGCCAGCGCACGGCTTTGCATGTCGGTCTGGCCGAAGGTGGTGTCCTTGCCCAGGAAGCTGTAGGCACAGCGGTCGCCGAACTTCGCGAAGCTTTCCTCCATCAATTCCACGAGCGAGGCGTAGCGCGTGGCGTCGATGTCGGCGGGCACGCCGCTCGGGTAAGCGGACAGCCAGGGGCGGTCGGTCATGGTCATCGTCTCCTTCTGGTCAATGCAGGGGTGGCCCGTTCCGGGGCGCGCCGTTTATTCAATCGCCTTGCCCATGTCCTCGACCACCTTTTTCGCGTCACCGAACACCATCATGGTCTTGTCCATGTAGAACAACTCGTTGTCCAGGCCGGCATAGCCCGCGGCCATGGAGCGCTTGTTCACGATCACGGTCTTGGCCTTGTAGGCCTCCAGGATCGGCATGCCGTAGATGGGGCTGCCCTTTTGCAGGGCGGCCGGGTTCACCACGTCGTTGGCGCCCAGGATGATGGCCACATCGGCCTGGCCGAACTCGCCGTTGATGTCTTCCATCTCGAAGACCTGGTCGTAAGGCACTTCGGCTTCGGCCAACAGCACGTTCATGTGACCGGGCATGCGGCCCGCCACAGGGTGGATGGCGTACTTGACGGTGATGCCCTTGTGCGTGAGCTTCTCGGCCAGTTCCTTGACCGCGTGCTGCGCGCGCGCCACGGCCAGGCCGTAGCCCGGGACGATGACCACGGTCTCGGCGTTGGACAGCACGAAGGCGGCGTCATCGGCGCTGCCGCTCTTGACGCTACGCTGCACCGCGCTGCCGCTGGCCTGAGCGCTGCCAGCGTCACCGCCGAAGCCGCCCAGAATCACGTTGAAGAAGGAGCGGTTCATCGCCTTGCACATGATGTACGAGAGGATGGCGCCCGACGATCCCACCAGCGAGCCGGCGATGATCAACATGCTGTTATTGAGCGAGAAGCCGATGCCCGCCGCTGCCCAGCCCGAGTACGAGTTGAGCATGGAGACCACCACCGGCATGTCGGCGCCGCCGATCGGGATGATGATCAGCACACCCAGCACGAAGGCCAGGGCCAGCATCACGCAAAAGGCGGTCCAGCTCTCGGAGGCGGTGTAGACCGCACCCAGCGCGATGGTGGCAAGGCCCAGCGCCAGATTGAGCAGGTGCTGGCCCGAGAAGACCACCGGCGCGCCCTGGAACAGGCGGAACTTGTACTTGCCCGAGAGCTTGCCGAAGGCGATGACCGAGCCGCTGAAGGTGATGGCACCAATCGCTGCGCCCAGGAACAACTCCAGCCGATTACCCTTAGGAATCTGGCCGATGGCCGCAGCGATGCCGAAGGCCTGAGGCTCGACGACGGCGGCGATCGCGATGAACACCGCGGCCAGGCCAATCATGGAGTGCATGAAGGCGACCAGCTCGGGCATCTTGGTCATCTCGACCCGCTGGGCCATGATGGCGCCGGCCGTGCCGCCCACCAGCAGACCCACGAGCACCCAGCCCATGCCCGCGCCCACGCCGCCAGCGATCTGCACGATGTAGGCCACGGTGGTGAGCACGGCGATGGTCATGCCGGCCATGCCGAACAGGTTGCCGCGGATGGAGGTGGTCGGATGCGACAGGCCCTTCAAGGCCTGGATGAAACAGACCGACGCCAGCAGGTACAGCAGGACGATGAGGTTCATGCTCATTTGGCGGCCTCCGTCTTGCGCTCTTTCTTCTTGAACATCTCGAGCATGCGGCGGGTGACGAGGAAGCCGCCGAACACATTGACTGCGGCCAGGGCCACGGCCAGCACGCCCATGGTCTTGCCCAGGGGAGTGTCGGTGAGGGCAGCGGCGAGCATCGCGCCGACGATGACGATGGCGGAGATCGCGTTGGTCACCGCCATGAGCGGCGTGTGCAGCGCGGGGGTGACGGTCCAGACCACGTGGTAGCCGACGTAGATGGCCAGCACGAAGATGATCAGGTTGGTGACGGTGGGGGAGATGATGTCCATGGGATCTTCCGCTGCTTATTTGCGCTTGACTTCGCCGTTGTGCGTCATGAGGCAGGCCGCGACGATGTCGTCTTCGAGATTGACCAGCAGCTCGCCCTCTTTGGTGAGCACCAGCTTGAGGAAGTCGAGCACGTTGCGCGCATAGAGGGCCGACGCGTCGGCGGCCACCAGGGCGGGCAGGTTGGTCTCACCCACCAGGGTGACGCCGTGCTTGACCACGGTCTTGCCGGCTTCCGTCAGGGGGCAGTTGCCGCCCTGGGGTGCGGCCAGGTCGACGATGACCGAGCCGGCCTTCATGGACTTGACCATGTCCTCGGTGACCAGCACGGGCGCGGGCCGGCCGGGAATGAGCGCGGTGGTGATCACCACGTCGGCCAGGGCCACGCGCTTGGCGACCTCGGCCTTCTGGCGATCGAGCCAGCTTTGCGGCATGGGCCGGGCGTAGCCGCCCACGCCCTCGGCCGCATCCTTTTCTTCCTGGGTCTCGTAGGGCACGTCGATGAACTTCGCGCCCAGCGATTCGACCTGCTCCTTGACGGAGGGGCGCACGTCGGAGGCCTCGATGACCGCGCCCAGGCGCTTGGCCGTGGCGATGGCCTGCAGGCCCGCCACGCCCACGCCCAGGATCACGACACGCGCGGCCTTCACGGTGCCGGCGGCGGTCATGAGCATGGGGAAAAAGCGCTGGTACTTGTCGGCGGCGATCATGACCGCCTTGTAGCCGGCGATGTTGGCCTGCGAGGAGAGCACGTCCATGCTCTGGGCGCGGGTGGTTCGCGGCGCGGCTTCCAGGGCGAAGCCGGTCAGGCCCGCGCCGGCCAGGCGCGCAATGCCCGTGGCGTCGAAGGGATTGATCATGCCCACCACGGTGGTGCCTGATTTCATGCGGGCGACCTCGGTCTCGGAGGGCGCGCGCACCTTGAGCACCAGGGGGCAGGCGTAAGCGCCTGCGGCATCGGTGATCTCGGCACCCACCGCCTCGTAGGCGGCGTCGGGCGCGCTGGCGGCCAGGCCGGCGCCGGACTGCACGCGCACAGTGTGGCCCTGGGCCTTGAGTTTCTTGGCCGTCTCGGGGGTGACGGCAACGCGGGTTTCCCCTGCCGTGGTCTCGGCAGGCACGCCTATCTGCATGGAAATTCCTCCTGGGGAGCGGTTCTGGGGTCGTCCGGGGGCGCCCTTACAGGAGCTTACATGAAGCCCGGCACGTGCGTCCGCAGTCGGGAACAAGGTTGAACCCTAAGGTCCGCTCCTACATCGAGGCAGCACGCCGTCGGACATTGATGAGTATGGGCCTGGCCAAAAACTGGCCCCATGGCACGACCGGCGTCCCTCACCTCCCCCCATGGCGGCCCCCGTGCCAGCAACGTCAATTACCTGGGCGCGGCCCGGTGCCGCCGCAAGTTCGAGTTGTACTACCCCGAGGGTTTCGCCGACACCGCTTACCTGGTGGCCGAGCGCGCCCCGCGCGAGCGGGCCCACCTGGAGTGGCAGCGGGACCTGGGGCCGCGCGCGTTCCGCAAGCTGCTGGCGCGCGGGGAGTACCGGCAGATCGCGGCCCTGGCCCTGCGGGTGGAGTCACACACCAACCTGCTGTTTTCCTTCGAGAAGATGGCGCTGCGGGACGCCCTGCGCCCGGCCGCCGGGGCCCGCCTCTTCGCGCACGAGCTCTACGCCTTCCTGTACGGGCGCGGGTCGGGGCGTCGCCGCTTCGAGGACTGGGTACAGGCGGTGGGCGAGCTGCCCCGCCCCCGCGCCCGGGTGCAGACCTGGCCCGTCGTGACCCTGTTCGGCTTCCTGGCCCGGCCGGACCGGCACCTGTTTCTCAAGCCCCGGGTGACGCGCAGCGCCGCGAAGGCGTACGGATTTGACCTGTCCTACCAACCGCTGCCGTCCTGGCCTGTATACGAAAGTGCTCTCACCTTTGCCGCCATCATCCGGCGCGACCTGGAAAAAAGGCCGGGGCTGCAGGCCCGCGACATGATCGACGTGCAATCGTTCATTTGGGTCCAGGGCGCAGCCGAATACCAACCGTGAACGTCGGGCGCCCTCGCCACGCCCGGGCCTGACCATAATCCCGGCATGAGCGAGCGCTGGAAACCGAGTGCCACCGTGGCGGCCGTGATCGAACAGGACGGCCGCTTCCTTCTGATCGAGGAGCACACGCCGGAGGGTCTGCGTCTGAACAACCCGGCCGGTCACCTGGACCCGGGCGAGTCGCCCGCACAAGGCTGCGCGCGCGAGGCGCTGGAGGAGACGGCCCACACCTTCGAGCCCACCGCACTCGTGGGCATCTACCTTGCGCGGTTTCATCGGCCAACCACCGGCGAGGACATCACCTACCTGCGCTTTGCCTTTTGCGGCCGCCTGGGTGCGCACGACCCCACGCGCACGCTGGACCACGGCATTGTTCGCACGGTGTGGATGACACTGCAGGAGGTACGCGCCAGCGCCGACCGACACCGCAGCCCGCTGGTGCTGCAATGCATCGAGGACTATCTGGCGGGCCGGCGATACCCGCTGTCGGTGATCCACACCGACGCGGGCGTGGCAGGTCCCTGATCCTCAGTGCTGCCTTGAACGCGATGCGCCGGGGGGTCAGTCCGCGCCCAGTTGCAGGCGATTGGGCTGGCGCTTCTCGATCGCGAACTTCAAGAGCGCCGCGCAGCGATAGACCGCGTGGGCGAACTTGCCATAGGGCAAGGTGAGAAACAGCGCCATCACCACCCCCAGATGGGTGGCCAGCAGGAAAGCCATGGCGCCCGTGTCGCGCCACGCGAGCAGGGCCAGACCGGTGGCGCTCGTGAGAAACAGCAAGGCGATGAAGCCGCGGTCCATCGGGCGCTGCGCGGTGTCGCCATGGGCCGGGTCGCGGCGCAGGTTCAGCCACAGCAGGCCCGCCGGACCGGCCAGCAGGCCCAGGCCCCCCACGGTGCCCAGGATCACCGGCAGGCTGGTGAGCGGATACGGCGCGACCCAACCGAACACGTAGTGGTACAGGGTGGCCACGCTGGTGGACGCGAAGCACAGCATGAAGCCGTAGAAGGTCAGGTGGTGAAAACGCCGACGGCGCAGGGTGTAGCGGTCGTCCTCGTCGTTGCAGCCATCGCCGTGACCGCCATCGAGGTACTTCAGGGCCAGCGCCGCGTGCGCCGCCTCGGCCGCCGCGCCTTCGGTGCGCGCACCGGGCACGGTGTCAGGCCGCACGCCGCGCCAGAAGCGCACCGCGCCCATGGCCAGTGCGAACAGCGCGAAGCCGAACGCGCCGCCAAACAGCAGGACCAGCAGGTTGTGCGGGAATACCGCATAGAAGTTGCCGGCCAGCGGCTCATGCCACAGCGTGCCGCGCAGGGCCAGCGCCAGCCACATGAACAGCGCCAGGCCGCCGGCCGTGGCCAGCGACAGCGCCAGACCATTGCGCCGATACAGCGCGCCCAGGGGCTGGGGCCAGGCATGGTCTTCGTAGGTCTGCACGCGCACACGCGCCATGGCCTGCGGCACGTTGACCGCGAACTCGTGGGGCGGTGCGTACTGGCAGGCATGCAAACAGGCGCCGCAGTTGTGGCACAGGTTGGCCAGGTAATGCACGTCAGCCGCGCCGAACTCGAGGCGGCGGGTCATGGCGGGAAAGACCGCGCAGAAGGTCTCGCAATAGCGGCAGGCGTTGCAGATCTGCATCTGCCGCGCCACTTCGGACACTTCGGGAGACAGCTGGCCATCGGCCAGGGCGCGCGCTTGCTGCGCCAGAGATTCGAGCGCCTGCATCAGGCTGTTTCCTTCACAAGGGGCTGACCCAATGCGGCTGCGGCGGCCTGCGTGCCGGCGATGCGGCCGAAGGCGGTACCGATGGTCATGCCCACACCCGCCGTGTAGCCCTGGCCCAGCACGTTGCCGGCCATCATCTCGCCGGCGACGAAAAGGTTGTCGCTGGGACGGCCGCCAAAACGCACGGCGGTGGTCTCGTCGGTCTTGAGGCCCAGGTAGGTGAAGGTGACGCCGGGGCGCACCGCATAACCGTAGAAAGGCGGCACATCCAGCGGGCGCGCCCAGTGGGTCTTGGCGGGCGCCAGGCCCTCGGTGTGGCAGTCGTCCATCACCGTGTGGTCGAAGTGACCGACGCGGCAGGCAGCGTTGAAGTCGTCCACGGTCTGACGCAGCGTCGCCGCATCCAGGCCCAGGGCTGCGGCCAGGCCTTCGATGGTGTCGGCCTTCGCGCCCGGAAACACGGGCGGCATGAAGCGGCCGATGGCCTTGCTGTCGATCAGGGCGTAGCCGATCTGCCCGGGTTGCTGGGCCACCAGGCGGCCCCAGATGGCATAGCGCTTGGGCCAGAAATCTTCGCCCTCGTCGTAGAAGCGCCGCGCTTCGCGGTTGACGACGATGCCCAGCGAGACGCAGTCGACGCGGGTGCAGATGCCGCCGTCGTACAAGGGCGCGCGCGCGTCGATGGCGACGCAGTGCGCCTGTGTGGGGTCGCCGATGATGTCGGCGCCCTGGTCCATCATGAAACGCAAAAGGGTGCCCTGGTTGTAGCGCGTGCCGCGAATGAGGAAGTTGTCGGCCGGCCATTCGCCGCGCTCGTTCTGGCCCCAGGCTTCGCGCATCCAATCGATGTTGGACTCGAAGCCGCCAGCGGCCAGCACGCAGGTGCGCGCCTCGATACGTTCACTACCGATGCGCGCCGCGACGAAGCGGCCGTCTTTCAGCTCCAGCGAATCCACGGGCGCGTCATAACGAATCTGCACGCCCAGCGCCTGCGCGCTGCGGTAGTAGGCGTTGACCAAGGCCTTGCCCCCGCCCATGAAGAAGGCATTGGTGCGTGACAGGTGTAGCGTGCCAGCCAGCGACGGTTGAAAGCGCACGCCGTGGCGCCGCATCCAGTCGCGGCAGGTGGCCGAGGAGCGGATCGCCAGGCGGGCCAGGTGTTCGTCCGTGGCGCCTTTTGTGACCTTGAGCAAGTCCTGCCAGAACTCTTCTTCGGAATAGGCCTCCACCAACACGTCCTGCGGCGCATCGTGCATGCAACGCAGGTTACGCGTGTGGCCTGAATTGCCGCCACGCCATTCGCGCGGCGCGGCCTCCAGCAGCATCACGCTGGCGCCCGCCTCGCGCGCCATGAGCGCCGCGCACAGGGCCGCATTGCCGCCGCCGATCACCAGGACATCAACCATCTCGAGAGACTACCTTCAACAGGAAAACAGACGGGGCTCAGGGACTTGTGGGGCGTACGGCGTCCGCAGCGAAGCGTCCGGCGCGACGCCCCGAGACGAAGGCCCAGGCCAGGTGATGGCCATGGCCCTTGAGCAGCAGGCCGCCCTGACCCGTGGAGCCGGCGGCCAGCAAGCCCAAGATGGGGCGGTTGTGCGCGTCCAGCACGCGGTGCTGCAGGTCGACCATCAAGCCCCCCTCGGCATGCACGAAGACGGCGCGTACCGGGCCCAGTGCGATGTAAGGGCCCTCGCCCAGCGCGGGCTTGCCTGCGGGACGGGCGCTCGCTTCCAGCGCACCCGGGTCCATGCCCAGGGTCTGCGCCAGGGCCTGCAAGGTGGGGGCCTGCGCCGAGACGTCGGGGCGATTGCGCAGGTAGTCGGGCACGTAGGCATAGGCCACGCCCGGCGCGGTCGACACGAAATGCGGCCAGGCGGAGAACTGGCGGGCCAGCCGCTGGTCCAGGAGGATCCAGGCTTGCTTGCCCTCTTGCTGCGCCACGCTCAGGGCCGGCTGATCCGATTCGTCGCAGAAGCGCTCACCACGGCGGTTCACCAGCACCGCGCCGGCCTGGAACAGGTCGGTGGACGGCGCCAGTGCCGTGGTGAGGAACTGCATCACGAAGGGCCGCAGGATGGACGGCGGCAGGTGGTCGATCGCCCAGGCCATGAAGGTGGCCAGGGCGCGCCAGGGCGGCAAGCGCCGCATCAGGGTCTCGCGTGCGGGCGCGATGAAGCGCAGCTCCGGGCCCAGGGCCAGGTCGCCGTTGACGATGCGCGCACCCAGGGTTTCGGCCATGCGCTGGCCGTCGCCGGTGGCGGTGGTGTTGACGCCCTCGACGCGCGCCTGCGCCTCACCCATGAAGCGCGTCTTGAACTCGGGGTTGTTGGTGAAGTCGCCCGCCGAGAGGATGACGCCGCCACGCGCGGTGAAGGTCTGCAAACGGCCCCCGATCTCCACCTCGACACCGGTGACCCGGCCCGCGTCCATCAGCAGGCGCTGCACGCGTGCGCCGCAACGCAGCTCCACGCCAGCGCGTTCGGCGCGGCGCGTGAGGTGGTAGATGAAGGAACGCGAATTGGGCAGCACGTTGTGCATGCGCGGTTGGCGATGCGGCGGCTCGGGCATGGGGCCCATGAAGCGGATGCCCGAATCGAGCAGCCACTGGAAGGTGCCCGGAATCTCGTCGCACAGGATGCGGCGCAGCGCAGGGTTGTCGCGCGGGTCGAGGTCGCCGGCGAAGCCGGGCATGTCGGCCCAGTGGTCGGCCGGCGTGTCAACGATGCCACGCTTGCGCTGGTGCGGGGTCTGCGTGGAACTGATGGAGCCGATGGACCAGGCGGTGGAGCCACCGGGGCGTTCGTTCTTCTCCAGCAGGAGCACGTGCGCGCCCGCTTCACGCGCCTCGATGGCCGCGGCCAGGCCGGCACCGCCGGCGCCGACCACCACCACGTCGTAGTGTTCGGGTGATGCCAGATCGCTCATGGTGCGCGCTTAGACCATGCCGCCGTTCGGTTGAATGACCTGGCCGTGTACCCAGGACGCCTGGTCGGAAGCCAGGAAGCTCACGACTGCAGCGACTTCGTCGGGCTGGCCGATGCGGTTGAAGGGGCTGAG
>JBEEIS010000100.1:0-2991 GCA_041169755.1 Pseudomonadota bacterium
CCTGTGTATTGCCCGTGGCATCGCGATCAAGCCCGATGTGTTGTTGCTGGACGAGCCCTGTTCCGCGCTGGACCCGATCTCCACGGCCAAGATCGAGGAGCTGATCGCTGAACTCAAACACGATTACACCGTGGTGATCGTGACGCATAACATGCAGCAGGCCGCCCGCTGCAGCGACTACACCGCCTACATGTACCTGGGCGACCTGGTGGAAGTGGGAGAGACCGAGCAGATCTTCTTCAAGCCCAAGCGCCAGGAGACTGAGGACTACATCACTGGCCGCTTCGGCTGATCGCGGGGAACCACCATGTCCGATAAGCATCTTTCCGCCCAGTTCGACAGCGAACTCAATGCCGTGTCCTCCCGCGTGATGGAGCTCGGAGGCCTGGTCGAATCGCAGATCCATCAGGCGATCTACGCCCTGTCCCATTTCAGCGTCGATACCGCGATGCGGGTGATGGAGACCGAGGCGCGGGTCAATGCGATGGAGGTCGAGATCGACCGCGATCTCTCTTCCATCATCGCGCGGCGCCAGCCGACCGCGCGCGACCTGCGGCTGCTGATCGCGATCTCCAAGACCACCGCCAACCTCGAACGCGTGGGTGACGAGGCGAACAAGATCGCGCGCATGGTCAAGTCCATCATTGACAGCGGCTCAGCGCGCTCGCTGCCCACCACCGATCTGCGTGTGGCCGCCGATCTGGCCGCAGGTCTGCTGCGCAAGGCGCTGGACGCCTTCGCCCGCCTGGACACCGCGTCGGCGGCGTCCATCCTCAAGGAAGACGACCTGATCGACCAGGAGTTCGGCGGCTTTGTGCGCAAGCTCGTGACCTACATGATGGAAGACCCGCGCACCATCTCCGCCAGCCTGGACCTGCTGTTTTTGGCCAAGGCCGTGGAGCGTATCGGTGACCATGCCAAGAACATTGCTGAATTCATCATCTACGTGGTTAAGGGCGCCGATGTACGCCATGCATCGCCCGAGCAGATCGAGTCAGTCCTCAAGTAACCTGCCGAAGTTTTTCGCGAGATGAGAAAGCCCCGAATCCTGCTCGTCGAGGACGAGCCCGATATCGCCGAACTGGTGGCCGTGAACCTGCGCCACAACGGCTTCACACCGGTCTGGGCCGAAGATGGTGCCGGTGCCCAATTGGAAATCGACGCGGTGCTGCCCGACGCGATCCTGCTCGATTGGATGCTTCCTGGGCAAAGCGGCCTGGCCTTGGCGCGTCGCTGGCGCGCCGACCCGCGTACCCGGGCGATCCCAATCTTGATGATCACGGCCCGCGGCGATGAGCCAGACAAGGTGGCCGGGCTGGATGCCGGTGCCGACGACTACATCACCAAGCCCTTTTCCACCCAGGAGCTGCTGGCCCGAATTCGTGCTGTGCTGCGCCGGCGTGCGCCGGAGCAGGCCAGCGAGAGCGTCACCGTGGGTCCGCTGACCCTGGATGCGGCAGCGCATCGCGTGACCTGGGGCAGCCAGCCGGTGCGCCTGGGGCCCACCGAGTTCAAGCTGCTCAATTATTTGATGCACCACCCCGAGCGTGTGCACAGCCGCGCGCAGTTGCTGGACAAGGTCTGGGGTGACCATGTCTTCATCGAAGAGCGCACCGTGGATGTTCACGTCAAGCGCCTGCGCGAAGCCCTGGGCCCCGGCGGTATGCTGGTGGAGACCGTGCGTGGCGCAGGTTACCGCCTGACCGCCCAGCCTGCGGCAGCCGCAGCCTGACCTCGACGGCGCACCCACCGCTTCCATGCTGTTTCGCATTGCCATCTTTGTTGCGCTGTTGCTAGCGGGCGCGGTCCTGGGTGCTGTCCTGGGCGGACAGTGGGGAGCGGCCTTAGGTGTCATTGCTGCGGCCGTGACCTGGTTCATCGCCGACCTGATGCGCGGGCTGCGGGTGGAGCGATGGCTCAAGCAGTTGGACGGTGGGCCGGACGATGCGCGTTTCCCTTTCATGAGCGGCTTGTGGGGTGAGATCGCCGATCGCGCCCGGCGGGCCCTGCGCGCCAGCGAACAGCGCACGGCTCAGGCGCGTTCTCGTCTGGAGGAATTTCTCGCTGCCATTCAGGCTTCACCTAACGGCGTGGTGCTGCTGGACGCCGAGGGTCGGATTGAATGGTGCAACCAGACTGCTGCCGAGCATTTGGGTTTTGACGCGCAGCGCGATGCCATGCAGCGCGTGGTGAACCTGGTGCGCGATCCCGCCTTCGTGACCTATGTGCAGGTGGGCGACCACTCGCAGGACGTCGTCATCGCCGGCCGCGGCGGTATCGCGACGTCACCCCGCCGGGTGTCAGTGCGCCTGCACGCTTATGGGGAAGGGCGTCGATTGCTTCTGTCGCGGGATGTGACCGTCGTGGAGCAGGCCGAGGCCATGCGCCGCGATTTCGTCGCCAATGTGTCGCACGAGATCCGCACGCCGCTGACCGTGATGTCGGGTTTTGTCGAGACGCTGCAGAACCTGCCCCTGGACGAGACCGAGCGCATCCGTTACCTGGCCCTGATGGCCGCACAGGCTCACCGCATGCAGGCCCTGGTGAACGACCTGTTGACGCTGTCGCGCCTGGAAGGCAGCCCTTTGCCGCGCGTTCAGGAGTGGACATCGTCCCGCGGCCTGCTGGCTGCCTGCGAGCAGGAAGCCCAGGGCCTGGCAGCCGCCCTGCGCAAACCACAGGACCTGCACTTTGACCTCGATCCTGACCTGTCGGTGGCGGTCGAAGGACCGGAATGGGTGAGCGCCATGTCCAACCTCGTGGCCAACGCGATCCGATACACCCCGGCGCAAGGCCGAATCGATGTGGCTTGGCGTGTGACGTCGGATGGCTGCGCCGAATTCAGCGTGCGTGACACTGGCGAGGGCATCGCCCCCGAGCACCTGCCGCGACTGACCGAGCGCTTTTACCGTGTGGACCGCAGCCGTTCCCGTGAGACCGGTGGCACCGGCTTGGGACTGGCCATCGTCAAGCACGTGGTGCAGCGCCATG
>JBEEIS010000101.1:0-4691 GCA_041169755.1 Pseudomonadota bacterium
CGCCCGATGTGGTGCGCATTGGCCAGCGTCATGATGCAGCTGCCGTGGGCGCGGGCGCGCTCGATGCCCAGGTGCATCGCCTGCTCGCCCACCACCTGGCCAAAACCACGCTGGCCGTCCAGCCCGAGGAGCGTGCCGGTGTCGAGCGTGACGCGCACGCCGGTGTTGGGCGAGAGGCCACCTTCAAGCACGGCGTCCACATACCGAGGCAGCATGCCCACACCGTGGGAATCGTGGCCACTGAGGTTGGCCAGCACCAGGTTCGCTGCCACGGTGGCCGCCTCGGCCGGGGAGCTACCAGCGGCCTGGAGGATGCGTTCGCAGTGCGCGCGAAGTTCAGGCGCGAGGATGACTGTGGCCGCCATCACATCACCGCCCCGAGCTGCCAGGGCACGAACTCGCTCTGGCCGTAGCCATGCAGCTCGCTGCGGGTGCGCTCGCCGGAGGCGACGGCCAGCACCTGTTCGAAGATCTGCTGGCCCATGGCTTCGATGGTGGTGCCACCGTCGACGATGTCGCCGCAGTTGATGTCGATATCGTCCCCCTGGCGCTTCCACAGCGCGGTGTTGGTCGCGAGTTTGAGCGAGGGCGACGGGATGCAGCCGTAGGCCGAGCCGCGGCCGGTGGTGAAGCACACGATGTTGGCGCCGCCGGCCACCTGGCCGGTGGCGGAGACCGGGTCATAGCCCGGGGTGTCCATGTAGACGAAGCCGCGCGCGCGCACGGGTTCGGCGTATTCGTACACGGCCTGCAGGTTGGTCGTGCCGCCCTTGGCCACCGCGCCCAGGGACTTTTCAAGGATGGTGGTCAGGCCGCCGGCCTTGTTGCCGGGCGAGGGGTTGTTGTTCATCTCGCCGCCGTTGATACGGGTGTACTCCTCCCACCAGCGGATACGGGCGATCAGCTTCTCGCCCACGTCGCGACTGACGGCGCGGCGCGTGAGCAGGTGCTCGGCGCCGTAGATCTCTGGGGTCTCGCTCAGGATGGCGCTGCCGCCGTGGGCCACCAGCAGGTCCACCGCCGCGCCCAGCGCCGGGTTGGCGCTGATGCCCGAATAGCCGTCGGAACCGCCGCACTGCAAACCGATGGTGATGTGCTCGGCGCTGCACGGGACGCGCTGGACGGCATTGGCCTTGGGAAGCATCTCGCGCACCAGGGCGATGCCGTGTTCCACCGTCTTGCGGGTACCGCCAGTGTCCTGGATGTTGAACACCCGCAGGTTGTCGCCTTCACGCAGGCCGCCGTGCGCCAGCCAGGCGCTGATCTGATTGGACTCGCAGCCCAGGCCCACCACCATCACGGCTGCGAAGTTGGCGTGGGTGGCGTAGCCGGTGAGCGTGCGCTCCAGCACCTGCATGCCCAGGCCCTCGGTGGCCATGCCGCAGCCGGTACCGTGCGTGAGGGCCACCACGCCATCCACGTTCGGGAAATCGGCCAGGGCCTGCGGGTTCATCTGCCGCGAAAAGTGGTCAGCGATGGCACGGGCCGCAGTCGCCGAGCAGTTCACGCTGGAAAGAATGCCGATGTAGTTGCGGGTGGCCACGCGCCCGTCTGCGCGCACGATGCCCTGAAAGGTGGCCTGTCGACGCGCAGGGGCAGGCTTGGCGTCGGCGCCGAAGGCGTAATCGCGCTCGAAGTCGCCCATGACCAGGTTATGCGTGTGCACATGTTCGCCGGCGGCGATCGGTTTGCTGGCAAAGCCGATGATCTGGTTGTAGCGGCGAACCGGCTCGCCCACGGCGATGGCGCGGGTAGCAACCTTGTGCCCGGGTGGGATCAGGCCCTTGACCACCACCGATTCGGCGGCGGAGCCGCCGACCAGCTGGTTGCGGGCGATGAGGACATCGTCCTGGGGATGAAGGCGAATGAAGGGGGTCATGCGGGAACGGGCACAGGGCTCAATAGAACATCTTGGGCAGCCAGAGCACCAGCTGCGGGAAGTAGGTGATGATGCCCAGCGAAAACAACAGCGGCACCAGCCAGGGCAGGATGGCCATGGTGGTGCGTTCCACCGAAAGCTTGGCCACCCGCGCCAGCACGAACAGCACCATGCCCATGGGCGGGTGCAGCAGGCCGATCATCAGGTTCAAGACCATGACCAGGCCGAAGTGCACAAGATCGATGCCCAGTTGCTGGCAGATCGGCACGAGGATAGGCACCAGGATGGTGATGGCGGCGGTGGGCTCCAGGAAGCAGCCGACGAACAGCATCAGCAGGTTCGCCAGGAGCAGAAAGACCCAGGGGCTTTGCGTGAAACCCAGCACCCACTGCGAGATGGCGGTGGTCACGCCGGTGGCGGTGAGCATCCAGCCGAAGATGCTGGCAGCCGAGACGATCAGGAGCACGGTGGCCGTGGTCTCCACCGTCTCCAGGCTGATCTTGACGAACATGCGCCAGTTCAGGGTGCGGTACCAGGCAAAGCCCAGCACCAGCGCCCACAGGCAAGCCGCAATGGCGCCCTCCGTGGGGGTGAAGATGCCGGTGGTCATACCGCCGATCAGGAGCACCGGGGTCATGATCGGAAGCACCGCCTGGAAGCTAAATACCTTGTCCATGACGAACAAGAGCCCCAGGCCCACGATCACGGTGGGCTGCGGCGGCAGACCCAGCTGGGTGACGGCCTGCCAGAGGCCGACCGGCCAGCCGATCACCACCGCTGTCTCGGCCAGGGCCTTGGACACGCGGGACCACTGAAAACGGATGTCACCGCCCCACCCGTTCTTGTGGGCGAAGTAGGCGACGGTGAGCATCATCAGGGCCGCCATCAGCAACCCGGGCAGCAGGCCCGCCAGGAACAAGGCGCCCACGCTCACGTTGGCCATCATTCCGTAGATCACGAAGGGCAGGCTCGGGGGGATGATGGGGCCCAAGGTGGCCGAGGCCGCCGTCACGCCCACCGCGAACTCGGTGTCGTAGCCATGGTCCTTCATGGCCTTGATCTCGATGGTGCCCAGGCCAGCGGCGTCGGCAATGGCGGTGCCGCTCATGCCGGCAAACACCACCGAGCCCACGACGTTGACGTGGCCCAGGCCGCCCTTGAGCCAGCCCACGAGCGCCAGCGCGTAGTTGTAGATGCGGTTGGTGATGCCGGCGTTGTTCATCAGGTTGCCGGCCAGGATGAAGAACGGCACGGCCAGCAGCGGGAAGCTGTCGATGCCCGAGACCATGCGGTGGATCACCACAAAGGGGGGCGAGCTTTGCACGAAGAACAGGTAAATCAGTGAAGCGCCGGCCATGGCGATCGCGACCGGAATGCCGCAGCTCATGAGCAGCAAAAAGAGGATTTTCAGCATGGGGTGTGTCTCGGTGGGTCAGCGGTCATTCATGTCGGATTCGGGACGCTGCAACACGCTGTAGCCGCGTTGCCAATGCACCTTCATGACCCAGATGGCACGCAGGCACATGGCGGCAAAGCCCGTCAGCACCACGCCGTAGACGATGTTCATGGGCAGGTCGATGATGGTCATCTTGTAGCTGCCCAGCTTTTCCATCATCTGGCCGGTGAGCACGGCGGCGGTGCCAAAAAAGGCGATGCGCAGCAGATCGACCAGGGTGCTCATGGCGCGCGCCAGCGGCGCGGGCATGTAGCGGTAGAAAAAGTCCACATGGATGTGGTTGTTCTTGGCCACGCCAATGGCGGCGCCGGTGAAGACGGTGGCGATCAGAAAGTAGCGTGCGATCTCTTCCGTCCACGAGGCGGAGTTGTTGAGTGCGTAGCGGGTGAAGAACTGGTAGAAAACGGTGACGCCCAGCAGCCAGAAAAAACCCAGGGCCGCCCAGGCCTCCACAGGGGTATCCGACAGGTCCACCGCGTCGTCGGTGGCATGAAACTGGCCGTCGTCGCCCATGACCTTGGGACCGGCATCGAGGTCCACAACGTTGCCCATATTGAATCCTTGAAGCGAAAAATAGGCCAGGCTCGTGGCCTGGCCCCTTGCAGGCTTACTTGGCGGCCTGGATCTTGTCGAAGTCGGCGCGGGTGAAACCCATCGACTCCAGGGGGGCGTTCTTCAGCACGGCGTCCTGGAAGGTCTTGCGGTCCACCTGCACGATCTGCAGGCCTTTTTTCTTGAACTCGTCCACCAGCTCGGCTTCACGCTTCTTGATCTTGGCGGTGGCGCGGGTGGCGGCCTCCTGCGTCACGTCCATGAACATCTTTTTCTCGGCGTCGCTCAGGCGGTTCCACAGGTGCGGGGCCACCTGTGTGGTCAGGCCGTCCACGATGTGGCCGGTGAGCATGATGGCCTTTTGCACTTCGTAGAACTTCTTGGCCTCGATGGTGGTGAGCGGGTTCTCCTGTGCTTCGACGGTGCCGTTTTGCAGGGCCAGGTAGACCTCGGCAAAGGCGATGGGCGTGGGGTTGGCGCCGCAGGACTTGGGCGTGGCGGTGTAGGCGGGCACGTCGGGCACACGGATCTTCAGGCCCTTCATGCCTTCGCAGGTGGTGAAGGGTTTTTGCGCGGTGGTGTGGCGTGCGCCGTAGTAGGTGTAGGCGGTGACCTGGATGCCTGTTTTGGCACGGTACTCATTGACCATCTCCTGAAAGATGGGGCTCTTGGAGTAGGCGATCAGGTGGTCGCCATCGCGAAAAATGAACGGGTAATAAGCAATGCCAAAACGTGGGTAGGTGCGGGCGGCGAAAGAGGTGCCGCTGATGATCATGTCCACCGTGCCCAGCGTCAGGCCCTGAT